>NZ_JBHXFJ010000017.1:0-122558 GCF_042722465.1 Streptomyces sp. NPDC127098 | reverse complement strand
GCCCCCCGGCCCCCCCCCGGCGCGCGGCACCCGGCCCGGGGGGCGGGGCCCCCGGGGCCCCCCCCCCCCCCGACCGTCATCCGCCGCTCGCCCGTCAGACCGGCTGCGGGCCCATCAGCCGCACCAGCAGGTCGTCCAGGCTGATCAGCCCGGTCACCCCGCCGTCCGCGCCGCGCACCACGGCGAGCGACGCCCGCCGCTGCCGCAGCTGCTCCACGGCGAAGGCCACCGTGTCGTCCGCCGTCAGCTCGGGCACCGGACGCGCCAGCTCGCGGGCCGTGACCCGCCTGCCGCTCGCCCGCGCGACGATGGCGTCCCGCGCGTGCACCGATCCCACCACGCGCTGGCCGTCCCGTACCAGTAGCCGCGTGTGGTCGCTCGCCGAGGCGGCGGCCAGGATCGCCTCCGCGCCGGCCTCGGCCGACACCTCGGCGATCCGCGCGGCCGGCACCTGGATGGCGCCCACCGGGGACTGCGGCTCGGTCAGCGAGCGGGTGATCAGACCCGAGTCGGTCTCGCTGATCAAGCCCAGCCGCTGCGACTCGGCGACCAGGTGCGTCAGCTGCTCCCGGTCGTGCACCGAGGCGAGCTCCTCGCGCGGCGTGACGTTGCACATCCGCACCAGGGCGTTGCTCACCTGGTTCAGCGCCCAGATCAGCGGCCTGACCACCCGCACCATCGCGCGGAACACGGGCGCGAGCAGCATCGCCGAGCGCTCCGGGTGCGAGATCGCCCACGACTTCGGGGCCATCTCGCCGAGCACCATGTGGAGGAAGACCACCACGATCATGGCCAGCACGAACGCGACGCCGTAGGACAGCCCGCCGGGCAGGCCCAGGTCCTCGAGCAGCGGCTCTATCTCGTGCGAGACCGCCGGCTTGGAGATCGAACCGAGCAGCAGGGTGCAGGCGGTGATGCCCAGCTGGGCGCCCGCCAGCATCAACGACAGCTCGCGCATGCCGGACAGCGCCGCCCTGGCGCCTCGCTGGCCGTCGGCGACCGCCTGCTCCATCCGGTGTCGCTTGGCCGCCACCAGCGCGAACTCGGCGGCCACGAAGAAGCCGCTGAAGACCAGCAGCACCACGGTCACGGCCATCGCCGTCGCCGGGCTCACGAGGGCTGCCCCTCACGCTCGGCCACCGTGGAGAGCTCGGCCGCGGGCCGCGACGTCAGCCGCAGCCGGCCGGGCACCCGCCGGTCGAGCGACAGCACCTCGAGCTCGGCGAGCCCGCCGTGCGCCAGCTCCACCACGATCCGCTCCCCGACCGCGGGGAAGCCCCCGCAGCGGTCGATGACCAGGCCGGCCACCGTCTCGAAGGACTCGTCCTCGGGCAGCTCGACCCCGGTCGCGACCGAGATCTCGTCCACCCGGCGGCTCGCGTCGACCAGCCAGCCGTCACCGTCGGCCACGGCGAGCTCCTCGACCAGATCGCTCTCGTCGGCGATCTCGCCCACCAGCTCCTCCGCGATGTCCTCCAGGGTGACGATGCCGGCGAGGCCGCCGTACTCGTCGAGCACGCAGGCGAACTCCTCGCCCGCGTCCTGCATCTGCTCCACCGCGCCAGGCAGCGGCAGCGTGTCGGGCAGCAGCAGCGCCCGCCGGGCCAGCGAGCCGGCCGTCAGCTTCGCCGCCCGCTCCGGACTGACGCGCATCAGCTCGCGCACGCCTATGACGCCCACGATGTCGTCGATCCGGTCGCCGATCACCAGGTAGTGGGAGTGGCCGTGCTCGCGGATCAGGTCGACGGCCGCCGAGGCGGGCGCCGAGGCCCGCACCGAGTTCACGTCGACCCGGGGCACCATGACCTCGTCCAGCGTCCGCTCGGAGAACTCCAGCGCGTGGTCGAGCAGCTCCGCCGTGTCGTGCGGCAGCTGCCCGTGCTCGTGCGACTCGTCGATGAGGTGGCCGAGCTCCTCGAGTGTGGCGCCGTGGTGCAGCTCCTCGACCGGCTCGATGCCGACCCGGCGCAGCAGCCGGTTGGCCGCGGCGTCGAAGAGGTGGATCACAGGGCCGGCCACCCGCAGGTAGAGCAGGGTCGAGGAGGCCAGCGCCTTGGCGAGCCGCTCGGGGATGGCAAGCGCCATGTTCTTGGGGGCCAGCTCGCCCAGCACCATCTGGATGCCGGTGGCCAGCAGGAAGGCGAGGACCAGCGCGATACCGGAGACCGCGGCGTCCGGGACGCCGACGGCGCTCAGCGCCGGGTCGAGCAGCGCGGCGACGGAGGGCTCGGCCAGGAAACCCACGACCAGGCCCGTCACGGTGATGCCGAGCTGGGCGCCGGAGAGCATGAACGAGAGGCGCTCCTGGACCTTCATGGCCCGTGCGGCGCGCTTGTCGCCTGCGGCCGCGTCACGGCCGAGCGAGAGGCGGTCGGCCGCCACGAAGGCGAATTCCTGGGCGACGAAATAGCCGGTGCCTGCCGTCAGAACGAGGACGGCGAACAGGCCCAGCAGTGCGGCACTCACCTAACACCACCCCGCCGTGTGCCGCGGCAAGCCATATGCCGGCGAGGTGGTCCGGGACTATGCCCGTCAGGGTCCGTCGAGTGGGCGGACACGAGCTCTCCTTCCAGAGGTTTGACTCACTCAACGCGTCACAGCGCGCCCGTGTTCCCCAGGCTGTACCCGAAATCGCCCTCTTGACACCTTCACCGCACGTTTCGTTCCGCGACCTCCGTCACGTCACTCTCGCCCCAACCGTCACCTGGGCCCCGGTGAGCCGGGGGTGGGCCCACCGGGGTCCGCCCGGCTCAGCCGCGCAGGGCCGCCATCCAGGCCTCCACCTCGTCCGCCCGGCGCGGCAGCCCGGCCGACAGGTTGCGGTTGCCGTCCTCCGTGACCAGGATGTCGTCCTCGATCCGGACGCCGATCCCGCGGTACTCCTCGGGCACCGTCAGGTCGTCGGGCTGGAAGTAGAGCCCGGGCTCGACGGTCAGGCACATGCCCGGCTCCAGGGTCCCCTCCACATAGGTCTCCCGGCGGGCCGCCGCGCAGTCGTGCACGTCCATGCCGAGCATGTGCCCGGTGTTGTGCAGCGTCCAGCGGCGCTGCAGCCCCAGCTCGAGCACCCGCTCCACCGGACCCTCGAGCAGGCCCCACTCCACGAGCCGCTCGGTCAGCACCCGCTGCGCCGCCTCGTGGAAGTCGCGGAACTTGGCGCCCGGCCTGACCGCCGCGATGCCGGCCTCCTGGGCGTCGTACACCGCGTCGTAGACCCGCCGCTGCACCTCGTCGAAGCGGCCGTTGATCGGCAGCGTGCGCGTGACGTCCGCGGTGTAGAGCTCGGTGCCCTCGACGCCGGCGTCCAGCAGCAGCAGGTCGCCGGGGCGCACCGGGCCGTCGTTGCGCACCCAGTGCAGCGTGGTGGCGTGCGGCCCGGCCGCGCAGATCGAGCCGTAGCCGATGTCGTTGCCCTCGACGCGGGCCCGCAGGAAGAACGTTCCCTCGATGTAGCGCTCCGAGGTGGCCTCGGCGCGGTCGAGCACCCGGACCACGTCCTCGAAGCCGCGCACCGTGGACTCGCAGGCGCGGGTCAGCTCGGCGATCTCGAACTCGTCCTTGACCAGCCGCATCTCGGAGAGGAAGACCCGCAGCTCCTCGTCGCGCTCGGCGGTCACCTTGTCCGTCAGCGCCGCCTCGATCACCGCGTCGTGCTTGCGGACCACCCGGACCGGCCCGGTGGCCTCCTTCAGGAGGTCGGGCACGGTGCGCACGTCCTCGACCGGCAGCCCGTAGCGCTGGGCCGCCTCGGCCAGGCTCTCCCGGCGGCCGACCCACAGCTCGCCCTGTCCGCTCAGCCAGAACTCGCCGTTCTCCCGGCTGGAGCGCGGCAGCAGGTAGAGGGTGGCCCGGTGCCCCGAGGGCCCTTCCGGCTCCATGACCAGCACGCCGTTCTCGGTCTGGTTGCCGGTGAGGTAGGCGTACTCGACGGCGGCCCGGAACGGGTAGTCCGTGTCGTTCGACCTGGTCTTGAGCCGCCCCGCGGGGATCACCAGGCGCTCGCCGGGGAAGCGGGCCGACAGCTCGGCGCGGCGCCGCGCGGTCTGCTCGGCCTGCGGGACGGGCGGCAGGTCCCGGCGCTCGGTGTCGGCCCAGCCCTGCTTCATGTTCTCGGCCAGCTCGTCCGACACCTTCGGGGCGACGCTGTTCTTGCGCTCCTTGAACGCCTCGGTCTTCGCCGCCGCCGTCTGCTCCTCGGCCCGCTCTTCCTCGGCCACGTCGCGCCCTCCTCGATGCTCGGCCTTCCATCGTATGTGCGGGCGCCGCGCGGGCGACAGGGCCGAGGGGCGGGCCCGGCGGCCGTGTCCCCGGCGTTCGGGAGCCGGTCAGCAGAAGCGGGCGGCGAGCAGCACGACGTCCTCCGCGGGCGCGGCGGCCCCGGCCCCGCCGGGGTCGGGGAGCATGGTGGCCAGCACGTGGTCGAGCAGCGCCTCGGGGTCGGCGCGGGCGGCGGGCGGCGCGGTCCGCGCGGCGGTACCGAGCCGGGCGAAGGCGCGGTCCATCGGCTCCCCCGTGCGGAGCAGCAGCCCGTCGCTGTAGAGCAGGACCGTTTCTCCCTCGGCGAGCTCGATCCGCACGCTCGGGGCCTCCCAGCAGGCCAGCATGTTGAGCGGCGCCGACAGGCCGGTCTCGGCGAACTCGGCCCGGTCCCGGCCGATCACCAGCGGCGGCGGGTGCCCCGCCGAGGCCAGGGTGACGCGGCGCACCGCGGGCTCCGCGTAGCCGAACAGCACGGTGGCCGACCGGCCGGGCTCGGTCAGCCGCAGCAGCAGTTCGAGGTCGGAGAGCACCGCCACCGGGTCCTCCCCCTCCATCACGGCGTAGGCCCGCAGTCCGGCGCGCAGCCGGCCCATCGCGGCGAGCGCGGCGGGTCCTGCGCCCGTGGTCCCGCCCACGGCGAGCCCGAGCGCGGCGTCCGGCAGCGGCAGCGCGTCGTAGAAGTCGCCGCCGCCGCGCGGTCCCGAGCGGTGCCGCACCGCGAGCCGTACGCCGGCGGTCGGCGGCAGCCGGGACGGCAGCAGCCCCTCGTGCACGGCGGCGACGGCGTCCCTGGCGCGGGAGAGCTCAAGACGGTTGGCGATGTGCTGGCCGGCCTGGCGCAGATAGAGGGCCAGCAGGTGGCGCTGCCTGACGTCGGGCTGCGCCGGCTGGTCGTACAGCCAGACGGCGGCGCCCAGCGCCCCTGGCGCCCCGGCGGTGAGCGACTCGGCGGTCAGCGGCACCGCGTAGCTGGCCGCGAAGCCGAGCCTGGCGGCGACCTCGCGGTGTCGCGGGTCGAGCCGGTCCTCGCGCGCGATGTCCCCGTGCACGGCCTCGGCGGGCTCGCCCTCCGCGCCCGGCTGCGGCGCGTCGAGGCCGCGCGGCACGGTCTCCAGCTGGCCGAGGTCGGCGTGGCCGAGGCCGAGGCCGGCCAGCCGGCGCGGGCCCAGCCCGTCGGCCGGCGCCAGCGAGATCAGCCCGCGCCGCGCCCCCACCAGGCCGGCGCCGGCGCGCAGCGTCTCCTGCAGCGCGTCGCCGAGGGTCCGGGTGCGGCCGAGCCGTTCCGTGAGGTCGTGGAGGGTGGTCAGGTCGGAGATCCAGGACGCCAGCCGGTCCTGCACGCAGGTCTGCGGGATCCCGGGCCCGCGCCCCTGGCCGCGCGCCCCGCGCGTGACGCCGTCGCCGGGCGCCGAAGCTTCGGACAACGCGGAGCGCGCCGGGTGGATTCCGGCCACTTTTGGCGGGGGTGAGCTGGTCATAGGCGTCGCGAACCCCCAGATAAGTGTGTCGCTATGGCACTTTTTCCACCGGCTGGAGTACGGCAGCGGTGATGTCCAGTATTGTCCTGCCGTGATGGATGATGCCCAGGTAGCGGGCGGGTTCCGGCTCCGACAGGCCGGGCCGGGACGAGTTTGGCGGAAAAGGACCGCCACTGGGGGCGACGCGCGATCGACTGGGCCTTCCGGGCGGCGGATCGGGCCGGGCGGGCTGGGTACATATCGGAACGGATCGATGAACTCCGGCGTCCTAACCGGTACGGGCGGCCAGGCTTCCCCCTCCCGCCGCTCCGCGCTAGCGCGACCCGCTACATACGGTGATCTAAGTTCCACGTGGTGTAACTGAACCCGCGAAGGAAAGGAACGAGCGCCGATGCGCGAGATCCTCGGAGAGCGACGCACGAACGGCAACGGCAACGGCGGCGGCAGCGGTGACGGCGTTCAGCGGCGGAGCCTGCCGTCGCGCGGCGCCGCCCTGGCCTTCGCCCGGCGATGGGGGTGGCCCGTGGTGCCCGGCGCCGAGGCGCTCGACGACGGCCGCTGCGCCTGCGGGCGCGCCGACTGTCAGGTGCCCGGCGCACACCCAGCCGACCCCGACCTGCTGGCCGCCACCACGGACGCCCGCATGGTCGGCTGGTGGTGGGAGACCAGGCCCCAGGCCCCGATCCTGCTGGCCACCGGCGGCCGGGCGCCCTGCGCCGTGAGCCTCCCGGCGGTGGCCGGCGCGCGGGCCGACCTCGAACTGCGCCGCCGGGGGGTCGGCACCGGACCCGTGATCGCGGCGCCGACCCGCTGGCTGCTGCTGGTCGAGCCCTACGAGCTGCCCGAGCTCGGCGAGCTGTTGGCGGCCCGTGAGCTGGTGCCGAGCTCGCTGCGGTTCCACGGACCCGGCGGGTACGTGCCGCTGCCGCCGTCCGCGACCGGCGCGGGCGAGGTGGGCTGGGTAAGGGAGCCGGAGCGGGCCAGGGACCGGGGACGCGGCGCGGTGGCGCTGCCCTCGATCGGCGAGCTGCTCGACGTGCTCGTGGAGGCCGGGCTCAGCGCGCCTGACCGGGAGGGCCGGCTGTCCTACTGAGGGACCACCGAGGGGCGGCCGTCCGGACATGGACGGACCCGATCGCTGGCGACGGGGGATGCACCAGCGACCGGGCCCACTCAGACCGTAACAACTCATCGGGGATTCGCAAATCCCACGCGGCCGCACATTGGCCGAACACCCAGTATTTACTGGCAGTTGTGACCGGAATCACTAGGGTCGGTGGGGCCGCCCCGGTGGTTCCACGCCGTCAGTTCCCTTCAGTTCAGGGTGATCTGACGGTTCGTGAGCCCGCTGCGCGCGCTGCGCTCCTCCGCGGTCAGCGGCGTCGTCGCGGCCAGCGCCTCGGCCAGCCGCTCGCCGAACGCGGCGGCCGGCTTCTCGCACTCCTCGGCGCCCATCGCGCTCGGCAGGTCCCACACCGGCACGGTCAGGCCGTGCGCCCGGAACGAGCCCACCAGGCGGGTGCCCTCGCCGAGCGAGGCGGCCCCGGCCGCGTGCAGCCTGGCCAGCGCGTCGAGCAGCGCGTCCTCGGGATGCGGCATCACCCAGCGCAGGTGGTTCTTCTCCGGCGTCTCGCACCAGTAGGCCGCCGTGACGCCGGACAGCCTGGCCGTCGGGGTGGCCGCCGCGTTGGCCCGCTCCAGCGACGCGGTCACCTCGCCGGTGGCCTGGCTCGCGTCGTCGAGCCAGAACTCGAAGCCCTCGTGCACCTCGGGCACGAACGGCGCCTCGGGGTCGAGCAGGTCCTGCAGCCGCGGGCCCGTCACGTCGCCGCGCCCGGAGGGCACCGGCGCGCCAGGCGTCGCGGTCAGCGCCCTGGTCAGCACGTCGGCCAGGTCCCGGCTGAGGTCGCCGGTGGCCGTGTCGTTCTGCACGGCGAGGAGCACGGCGCCGTCCGAGCGGCGCAGCGCCGGCCACGCCATCGGCAGCACCGTGGCCAGCGTGAGCGAGGGCACGTCCGCCGGCAGCCCCTTGCGGAGCGTCAGCGGCACGGTGGCGGCGGGCACCAGCTCGCGGAGCGCGACCCAGTCGCACTCGCCGGGCAGCCCCTCGAAGGGGCGGCGCACCAGCTCGGTGGCCGCCTGGGCGGCGGCGCGCCCGTGGCACGCCTTGTAACGGCGGCCCGAGCCGCAGGGGCACGGCTCGCGTGCGCCGACGACGGGAACCTCCCCGTCGACGACCTGCGGCTGCGGCTGGCTTCGGGGGCGGCGCTTCTTGGCCATGGCGTGCGGGTCTCCTGCGTGCGTGCTGCTGACGGGTTCGCCGCAGGAGCCTAGTTGTTCCCCGCCGCTTCGGCGCGCCGGCCGCTCAGATCGGGCTCAGCACCGCCCAGACGGTGACGGCGCCGGACGGCTCGCCGTCCCTGACCCCCCACGCGCGACACAGCGACGTGATGATGGTGAGCCCCCGCCCGCCGCGCGCCGTCACCGACGGCACCCCGGCCCGCGGCCTCGTCGGCCCGCCACCGTCCGTGACCGAGATCGTGACCGAGCCGTCGCCGTCCTGGCTCCAACTCGCCTCGATCCCCTGGCCGCCGGCCAGCGGTCTCGCGTGGCGACAGGAATTGCTCAACAACTCCGAGAGAATCAACACCGCGTCGTCGACGATCGATTCCGACGCGCCGCTCTCGCGCAATTCCCGTCGCAAACGCCGCCGGGCCGTCGCCACGCCCGACGGGCCGTGGGGCACCGACATGGAAGACGACGTCGGCACCTGTTGTGTGACCATCAAAGCCACCCCCGAGACCTCCTTTGCCCCACGCCATGGGATTGGTGCCCTCGGTGCGCACGCGGGAAACCGGCGATGTGACATCTGGTGACGCAGTCGTAATGATCGACACGAAGCGGGTGCGCCGTTGCACGCCGGGTAAATACGGTCATTGTCGAACGAGAAAGGCGGCCCGCCGGCTCTTCGCCGGCCCTTCACCAGCGATTCACCGACCCGTCAACCGGCCCGGCCGAGGCCCGCCAGTTGATCACGCACCGTGCGCGGCCGGTTGGTGATGATCGCGTCGACGCCGAGCCGCGCGCACAGCTCCACGTCGGCCGGCTCGTCCACCGTCCACACGAACACCCGGTGCCCGGCCCGGTGCGCGCGCGCCACATACCCGGGGTCGCGGCGCAGCAGCCGGATGCTCGGGCCCGCGACGCCCGTCCCGGGCGGCAGCCGGCCCGCCCGGTGCCTGGGCAGCAGGAACTGCATCAGATAGACGGTGGGCAGTTCCGGCGCCCGCTGCCGGACGCGGCGCAGCGAGCGCGCCGAGAAGCTCATGACGTGCACGGGACCCGGCACCGGGCACCGCTCGAGCAGCGCCAGCAGCCGGTCCTCCACCTGCCCCGCCCACCGGGTCGGGTGCTTGGTCTCGATCGCAAGACCCACCGGCCGGTCCGCCTCACCCACCAGGCGCAGCAGCCGCTCCAGGGTCAGCACCGTGGTCCGCTCCGGATCGGCGGCGTCCGGGGTCTCGGCCCCCGAGGGGCCCTTCCATGAGCCGAAGTCCAGCTCCGCGAGCTGGGCCAGCTCCATCGCCGACACGGCGCCGCGGCCGTTGGAGGTGCGGTTGACGCGCCGGTCGTGCACGCAGACCAGGTGGCCGTCGGCGGTCAGGCGCACGTCGCACTCCAGCGCGTCCGCGCCGTCCGCGATGGCCCTGCGGTACGCGGCCAGGCTGTGCTCGGGCGCGTCCTCGGACGCCCCGCGGTGCGCGATGACCGTGATGCGGTGGCGGTCGGCAGTCACCGCGTCATCGTGTCACGCGGCCGGCCGTCACGGTCCCGGCGGGTTTATCCCGGCCTGACGGAGGATGGGAAAGACTGGCTGGCACACCGTGTCATGTCGGACCTGGCTTCATGTCCCCGAGGAGAGAGCCGTGAGCACCGAGAACGAGCGCGCCGGCGCACCGGACGAGTCGCCGACCGGTGCGCCGGAGGCCGGCGGCCAGGCGGCCCTGGCTCCGCAGCCGTCCGTTCCGCAGGGCCCCGCCCCCCAGTCCCCGCCGCCGCCACCGCCGCCGGCCGTGCCGCCTGCCGCGCCGCCCGCGGTGGCCCCGGCCCCCCACACCGCCATGGCGCCCGCCATGCCCCCGACGGCCGAGCACACCTTCGCGGGCCCCGCCCCGGTGCCGGCCCCGCTCGCCAGCGAGCCGCCGGGCGGCCCGGTCTCCGGCCCCTGGGCCGCGTTCCCGCCGCCGCCCCCGCCGAAGAAGCGCCGCACGGGGCTGATCGCCGCCATCGTCGCGGCCACCCTGATCGTCGGCGGCGTCGGCGGCGGCATCGGCTACCTGGTCGCCGACGACGACGGCGCCTCGGCCTCGCTCTCCGCCGACCGCGGCAGCGACACGGTGGCCAGGCCGCCCGACTCCGTCGCCGGGATAGCGGAGGCGGCCCTGCCCAGCGTGGTCACCATCGAGGCGGGCAACGGCGCCGAGGGCAGCACGGGCACCGGCTTCGTCTACGACGAGGAGGGCCACATCATGACGAACAACCACGTGGTGGCCAGCGCGGCCGACGGCGGCAGCCTCAGCGTCACCTTCTCCGACGGGGAGAACTACGACGCCGAGGTCGTCGGGCGCGCCGAGGGCTACGACGTGGCGGTGATCCGCATCACCAACCTCCAGGGTCGCGACCTGGCGCCGCTGCCCATGGGCGACTCCGACCAGGTGGCCGTCGGCGACGCGACCATCGCCATCGGCGCCCCCTTCGGTCTCTCCGGCACGGTCACCACCGGCATCATCAGCGCCGAGGACCGTCCCGTCGCCTCCAGCGACGGCCAGGGCGGCAGCGCCTCCTACATGAACGCGCTGCAGACCGACGCCTCCATCAACCCGGGCAACTCCGGCGGCCCCCTGCTCAACGCGGACGGCGAGGTCATCGGGGTCAACTCGGCTATCCAGTCCACCCCGAGCCTCGGCGGCGAGGCGGGCAGCATCGGCCTCGGCTTCGCCATCCCGATCAACCAGGCCGAGCGCGTCGCCCAGGACCTGATCGACGGCGGCGAGCCGATCTACCCGATCATCGGCGCCTCGGTCGAGTCCGGCGGCGCGGTCACCGACGGCGCCCAGATCGTCGAGTCCACCAACGACGGCAGCGACCCCGTCGTCGCCGGCGGCCCGGCCGACGAGGCCGGCCTCCAGGCGGGCGACGTGATCACCCGCTTCGGCGACCGCATCATCGACAGCGGCCCCACCCTCATCAGCCAGATCTGGACCTACCAGCCGGGCGACTCGGTCGACATCACCTACCAGCGCGACGGCCAGGAGCGCACCACCACCCTCGTGTTGGGCGAACGCGTGGGAGACCAGTGACCCACAGCCGCTACGCTGTCCGAGTGCGCCGCCCCTGGCGCGCACGAGGAGGCGTGCCCGAGCGGCCGAAGGGAACGGTCTTGAAAACCGTCGTGAGGTAACCCCTCACCGTGGGTTCAAATCCCACCGCCTCCGCCGCGAGAGCCCTGCGAACGGCCCCCGACCGCACCGCGGTCGGGGGCCGTCGCCGTTCCCGTCACGCCACGACCGGGCGACGAGAGCCCACGCGAAAGCCCCCGTCGAGTGATCGACGGGGGCTCTGGCCTGCTGTGCGCTCGGCAGGATTCGAACCTGCAACCTTCTGATCCGTAGTCAGATGCTCTATCCGTTAAGCTACGAGCGCCCGGGCCCTGGGGGCCGGTGCGGGGACAACATTACAGCACTGTGGGCCAGGGGTGAAATCAGTTGCCCGGAGGGCGCTCGGGCGGCTCTGACCTGCGGAAACAGTGAAGCCCCGGCCGGGATGGGCCGGGGCTCGACTGGAGGATGGCGGAGGCTCCGGGATTTGAACCCGGGATGGGGGGTAACCCCAAACCGCATTAGCAGTGCGGCGCCATAGACCAGACTAGGCGAAGCCTCCTCGCACGACAGCGCGGTCGCTACGTGCTCGCAAATGATGCCACAGCCCGAACGGCCGCAGCCAATCGGATTCCACCCTACGGGGGTGTCGCCGCCGCGTCGAGTTGCGCAACGGACGCCGGTCGGGAGCGTTAGCAGTGAGGATCGAGTAATCCTCCGATCACGCACCGCACACCGCACACCCCTGGAGCACCACCATGCCGAGCATGTCCAACACACACAAGAACGGTCTCGTCGTCGCGCTCGTCCTGCTGGCGTCGGCCGTCGTGGCCGCCGCCCCGCAGGGGCCGCGCGGGCCGCGGGTGGAGCCGGCCGCGGCCCCCTCGCACGAACTGGTGATCACCGTCGCCGACGCCGGCGAGATCGACGGCACCCACACCCTCACCTGTGACCCGGCCGGCGGCGACCACCCCGAGGCCGACGCGGCCTGCGAGACGCTGCTCGACAGCGAGCAGCCGTTCGCCACGACCGACGAGGGGACGCTGTGCACCTACATGTACGGCGGCCCGGCGCACGCCACCGTCGAGGGCGTCTGGGAAGGCGAGTCGGTGTCGGCCGAGTTCACCAGGTCGGACGGGTGCGAGATCGCCCGCTGGGACGCGTTGGTGCCCGCGCTTCCCGAGCTGGTGCCCTGAACGTGCCTGAACAGCAACTTTGTGCCGCCCCGTCGCGCCCGTTGCGGCGGGCCGTAGACTCCCTAATGACGCGCACGGGACGTGCACTACAGACACGTGGGTAGAGGGAGGAACCGACGTCGTGAGCAGCAGGCCAGCGAGAGGCGCTGCTCGCCTCGCCGCGATACTCGACGCGCTGCCCGACGCGCTGTTGCTCGTCAACGGTAACGGCACCGTCGTCAACGCCAACGCCATCGCGATGGAGACCCTGGGCGCCCCGGGCGCCCCGCTCGTCGGGCGCGGACTCCTCGACATCGTCCCGGAGTTCGACCCGCGCCGGATCCCCGGCTCGATGCGTCGGCCCGACGACGACCCGGCCGCCAGGACCAAGCCGACCCGGATGGTCGCCCGGCGCACGGACGGCGTGGAGCTCCAGGTCGAGGTGACGAGCGCCGGGCTCAACTCCGCGCACTCCCCCTACGCCTCGGCGATAGAGGCGGCGTTCGCGGACGACTACGGCGGCGAGGAGCTGTTGGTCCTGATCATCCGCGACCTGTCGGGGACGTTGGACACCGAGGCCGAACTGGTGCGCCAGCAGCGGCAGACGGAGATGATCCTGCGCGCCGCGTCCGAGGGCGTCATCGGCGTCGACACGGCGGGCCGGATCGTGCTGGTGAACCCGGCGGCCGCGCAGATCCTCGGCCACCGGGCCAGCCAGCTCGGTGGCCAGGAACTGCACCCGTTGGCGCAGCACTCGCGAGTCGACGGCACGCCGCTGGCCTTCGAGGAGACGCCGCTCCACGACACCCTGACCTCGGGCCGCAAGCACCGGGTCCGCGGCCAGGTGCTGTGGACCAGGGACGGGCGCCCGGTGCCGGTCGACCTGACCACGGCGCCGGTCCGGGACGGCGACCAACTGGTGGGCGCCGTGCTGGCGTTCAGCGACCGCCGGAAGTACGACGCGCTGGCGGCCCGGCACGCACAGCTGGTGTCGGTGCTCGGCGAGAGCCTGCGTGGCCCGCTCGACCAACTGCGCGGCGAGCTCGGCTCGCTGGCCGCCGACTCGGCGGGGCAGCTGTGGCCCGAGGCCAACCAGGTGCTGCACCATCTGGCCGCCGGCTACTCGCGGATGACCACGCTGCTGGACAACGTGCTGAGCTACCAGCGGCTCGACGAGGGCCGGGAGAAGCTGTCGATCGAGCGGGTGTCGCTCGACGAGGTGGTCTCGGCGGGCGTCGAGGGCGCGACCGAGCTGATCGGCCCGGGGCGGGCGCAGTTCGCGGTGCACGCCCCGCCCATCGAGGCCGAGGTCGACCCGGAGCGGATGGCGCAGGCCCTCGCCCATCTGGTGGCCGACGTGGCCGGCGTCGACGCGACCGGGCAGACCGCCGCCGCGGGCGGCGCGCCGGCCGGCGACTCGACGATCGTGGTGGCGGCCGCGCAGCGCGGAGACGTGGTGCGGATCGAGGTGCGCGGCCCGTACGGCGGCGGCAGCCCGGTGCACGAGCCGATCGTGCGCGGCATCGTCCGGATGCACGGCGGGGTGTTGCAGACCCACGAGGTCGGCGGCGCCGCCGCGTACGTGCTCGAGGTCCCGGTGACGGCCGGCGGCGGCACGTTGGCGCCCGGGACCGGGGCCGGCGCCGTGCGGGACGGCAGCGGCGACACGACGGTGATGCCGGTGCCGGCGCAGCCGGCGCGCGGCACGGGCGGCCCGGCCCGCCGGCCCGCGGCGGCGATCGAGCCGGCGCACCTGCAGAGCGACGGGCAACCGGCCGGGCAGCCGCCGACCGGGCGGCGGCGCAGGGCCGCCGCGTCCGAGGACCGTCCTTCGCCGGTGGAGCACGTGCCGGAGCAGCAGTCCGGGACCCTTGGTGGAAACGGCAGGCGGCGGCGTTCGCTGGCGGCCGCGCCGCAGGTGCAGCCGCCGGCCGAGGAGGTGCCCGCGGAGCCGGCACCCGGCGGCGAGCCGGCGGCGCAGCCGACCGGCCGCCGGCGGCGCGCGGCCGGCCAGGGCGGCGGCCAGGAGGGCAGCCTGGGCGGGGGCGTGCAACTGCCGCAGCAGCAGGGGCAGCCCGCGCCGCAGGAGCCGATCGCGCTCGGCCCGGCGCCGGTGCCGGCGCAGGGTCAGCCGCCGGCCCAACCGCCGGCGCCGGCCGGGCCCGTGGGCCTCGAACCGGCGATGGGCCAGCCGGGCGTCCCCGGGACGCCGCCGGGCGGCGCCCCCCAGCCGCCCCACCCCGGTCCGCAGCCGGGCCCGCAGCCCGGCCAGGAGACCCCCGCGCCGCCCGCTGTCCCGGAGGCCCAACAGGTCGCCCAGGGGCCGCAGGAGGAGGCCGGGGCCGAGGAGCCCCCGCCGGTCGAGCACTCGGTGGTGGCGGCGAGCCCGATCCTCGACGGCACCGCGCCGCGGATCCCCAACGTCCGGCCGCCCCGCGCCCTGCCCATGCCGGGCAGCGACCGCGCCAGGTCCGACCGTTCGCTGCCCGGCGTCGCCGTGCAGACCCTGGGCCAGGGCGTGCCGGTGGCCGGCGCGTTGCCCGAGCGCCGCCCGGTGGCCGGCGCACTGCCCGCCGCGGCGCCCCGGCCAGGGCCGCCGCGCCCGCAACCCGGGCAGCCCCAGCCGGCCCAACCCCAGCCCGTTCAGCCCCAGCCCGTTCAACCGCAGCCCGCCCCGCAGCTGCCGCAGCCGGCGGCGCAGCCCACGCGGCGCCGCAAGCTCGCCACCCCGCCCGCGGACGACACCCGCGGCGGCGGCCAGCAGCAGGCGGCGCAGTCGCCGGCGGCGGCCCCGGCCGGCACCCAGGGCCGCGGCCGCAAGTACGCGATCAGCGCCCCCGCCGAGGGCGCGGCCGAGGGCCCCGAGCCGCTGGACGGGCCGAACGGCGCGGTGGAGGTCACCGACCCCTCGCAGGGCGCGATGCGGCTGCCCGGGCCCGCCGACGACGAGCTGCCGCCCGAGCCGCTGGACAACCCGCGGCGGCTGCTGGTCTGGCCGGAGCCCGACGTGTCGACCCAGCAGGCGCTGCAGGACCGGGGCTACCGGCCGGTCATCGTGCACTCCCGCGAGGAGGTGGACGCGCAGATCGCGGCCTATCCGGCGGCGCTCTTCGTCGACCCGCTGACCGGGCCGATCACCAGGACGGCACTCCAGTCGCTGCGCGCCGCGGCGGTGGCGGCCGAGGTGCCGGTGCTGGTCACGGCCGGTCTCGGCCAGGCCAGCCGGGACGCGGCCTACGGCGCCGACCCGGCCGTGCTGCTGAAGGCGTTGGCGCCCCGGGACAGCGAGCAGCACCCGCCGCGGGTGCTGCTGGTCGAGGAGCAGCCGGCGATCGCGGCCGCGTTGACCGCCTCACTGGAGCGGCGCGGGATGCAGGCCGCGCACGCCACCTCGGACGCGCAGGCGATGGAGGTGGCGGCGCAGATCCGGCCCAACCTGGTGGTGATGGACCTCAACCAGGTGCGGCGCCGGCGGGCCGGGATCATCGACTGGCTGCGGGTGAACGGGATGCTCAGCCGCACCCCGTTCGTCGTCTACACGGCGGCCGAGATGGACCCGGGCCAGCTGCCGCTGCTGGCCTCAGGCGAGACGGTGCTGTTCCTGGCCGAGCGGTCGACCAATCCCGAGGTGCAGGCCAGGATCGTCGACCTGCTGACCAAGATAGGGGCCCACTAGCCCGGATCGGCCCGGCCGGCGTCAGGACGGCCGGGCCTCGGCCTCGGCCCCGTCCTCCGCCTCGCCCCGGCTCTGGCGTGGCAGCAGGGTGACGTCGAGGTCGCCCTTGGCGTAGCCGGCCCGCAGCGCCTTCTTGTCGAACTTGCCGACGCTCGTCTTGGGCACGGCCGTGATGGTGGCCCACCGCTCGGGCAGCTGCCAGCGCGGCACCCGCTCGCCGAGGTACGCGCGCAACTCGGCGTAGTCGACGGCCTCGACGCCAGGACCGGGGACGACGGCGGCCAGCGGGCGCTCGCCCCAGGTGTCGTCGGGCACGGCCACGACGGCGGCCTCGGCGACCCCCGGGTGGGCCATCAGGTGGTTCTCCAGGGCCACCGAGGAGATCCACTCGCCGCCCGACTTGATGACGTCCTTGGCGCGGTCGGTCAGCGTGAGGTACCCGTCGGGCGAGATGACGCCGACGTCGCCGGTGCGCAGCCAGCCGTCGGCGCTGAACCGGTCCGCCGGGCGCTCGGGCTCGGCACCCGCGCCGCCGTGGTAGGCGCCGGCGATCCAGGGCCCGCGCACCTCCAGCTCGCCGGCCGAGACGCCGTCCCACGGCAGGACCGTGCCGTCCGGGCCGACCAGCCGGGGTTCGACGCCGGCCGCGAACCGGCCCTGGGTGACGCGGTAGGGCCACTCCTCCTCGGGGGTGAGGCCGGTCGGCGGATGGCAGAGGGTGCCGAGCGGCGAGGTCTCGGTCATGCCCCAGGCGTGCTGGACGCGGACCCCGTGCCGTTCCTCGAAGGCCCGCATCAGCGCGGGCGGGCAGGCGGAGCCGCCGATCGTGACCCGGGTGAGGGCCGAGATGTCGCGCGGCCGTTCGGCGAGTTCGGCGAGCAGGCCCTGCCAGATGGTGGGGACGGCGGCGGCGTGGGTGGGGCGTTCGGCGGCGATCATGTCGGCGAGCGGCCCCGGCTGGAGGAAGCGGTCGGGGAGCAGCAGGTTGACCCCCGACATGAACGCGCCGTGCGGGATGCCCCAGGCGTTCACGTGGAACATGGGCACCACCGGCAGGGTCGTGTCGGCGGTGGTCAGGCCCATCGACTCGGCCATGTTGATCTGCACGCAGTGCAGGTAGACCGAGCGGTGCGAGTAGAGCACCCCCTTGGGCTCGCCGGTGGTGCCCGAGGTGTAGCAGAGGGCGGCGGCGGTGCGCTCGTCCAGCTCGGGCCAGGGGTACGAGGTGGGGCGGCCGGCGATCAGTTCCTCGTGGTCGTGGACGGCGGCGCGGGTGCCGGTGGCGGTGAGCGCCGCGTGGTCGCCGGGGCCGACGACGACCAGGTGCTCGACGCCGGGCAGCGCCGGCAGCAGCGGGGCGAGCAGCGGCACGAGGCTGCCGTCGACGAGGATCACGCGGTCCCCGGCGTGCTCGATGATCCAGGCCAACTGGTCGGGCGGGAGCCGCAGGTTGAGCGTGTGGAGCACGGCGCCCATGGCCGGGACGGCGAAGTACGCCTCGACGTGCTCGGCGTTGTTCCACATCAGGGTGCCCACGACGCCGCCCTCCATGACCCCGAGGTCGTCCCGCAGGGCGTGGGCGAGCTGGGCGGCGCGTTCCGCGCTCTCGGCGAAGGTGCGGCGGCGCGGCGCCCCCTCGCCGGTCCAGGTGGTGATGCGCGAGCCGGCGTGGATCGTGGCGCCGTGCGTGAGGATGCGGCTGACGAGGAGCGGGACGTCCTGCATGGTGCCGTACAACGGGGCCTCCAGGGGCACGCGTCGACAACGTTGTCCCCGCCGATTCTGGCGGCTGCGCCGATCCCCCGACACCCCCTGAGGGCGTGGTTCAGGCGGCGGCCAGCACGGTGTCCGCGCGCTCCACCCCGTCGACGATCCCCGCCAGCTCGGCGTCCTCCCGGAGCTTGGCGAGCGCCCGCGAGACGGCGCTCTTGACCGTGCCCACGGAGACGCCGAGCAGCTCGGCCGTGGCGGCCTCGCTCATGTCCTCGTAGTACCTGAGGACGACCATGGCGCGCTGCCTGGCCGGCAGCCGGACGACCGCCCGCCACATGGCGTCCCGCACGGCCTGCCGCTCGGCCGGGTCCGGCTCGGGCAGCGGCTCCGGCTCGGGAAGCTCGTCGACCGCGTACTCGTCGACGCGCCGCTTGCGCCACTGGGAGGTGCGGGTGTTGAGCAGGGCCCGGCGGACGTAACCGTCAAGGGCCCGGTGGTCCTCGATGCGTTCCCACGCCAGGTAGGTCTTGGTGAGGGCGGTCTGGAGGAGGTCCTCGGCGTCGCTCGGGTTGGACGTCAGCGAGCGGGCCGTGCGCAGCAGCACCGGGCCGCGCGCCTGCACATACGAGGTGAAGGTCGGCGGGGTCCCCATCTGGACCGTCCTGGGCGTGGTCATGCCTTACAAACTAGGAGACATCGACCCCCCTGCGGATCGGCCACAGGTCGCGATGGGACATCCCCCCCAGGGTGTAGAAGGGGGCCTGGCTCCACCTCCCACAGGTGGAGGGGGCGGTCGTCCTTCGTCAGGGACCCTCAGGGATACACCTGATGATCGTCAGGCGGTCAGCTCCTCGATGCGCTGCGCGAAGTCCTCGTCGGGGAGGGGGAGTTCGATCTCGTCGACGAAGCGCATGGCGTCCGGGACGTAGTGCACGACGGCCGCCGCGGCGGCCGTCAGATAGCCCGGCTCGCCGCGCAGCAGGGCCAGCACCCGCAGCACGAGGGCCGGGTCGCTGCCGTCCTCAGGATCGCTCACTGGGTCGTGCGGGTGCCGGTCGGGCTCGGCCTGCCGGTGCCACAGCTCGGCCTCCCACTCCTCCCCGAGGGTGAGGTGGTGGAGGTACAGGCAGTAGGAGGCGACCCCGTCCCCGGCGCCGGCGGAGAACTGCCACCAGAAGCGGGCGCCGTCCTCCTGCCCTGCCAGCTGGAGCACGCAGCCGAGCACCCGCGCCCCGTCCGGCTCGGGGATCCGGCCGCCGAGCAGGTCCGCCATGTGCTGGAGCGCGCCCTCCTGCTCGACCACCGTGCGACAGAGCGTCCGGAGGGAGCGGGCGATCTCGGCGGCCCTGCTGCCGGGACACGACAGCAGGTCGGGGCCCAGCGCCTCGCACCGCGTCCGGTCGGCCACCCTGGCCGCTATCCGCGACTCGGCCGCGTCGATCTCCTGCCGGGTGTAGGTGCGCGGCGCGCCGGCGAGCACCGCCCGGGCGAGCACCTCGTCAATGGACCTGCTCATCGTCACCGCCCTCCTTCGCCGCCTCGCCGCTCAGCCCCAGCGTCTCCTTGAGCCGGTGCCGCGCGTAGCGGGCCGTCGAGCGTACCCCGGGCTCGCTGATTCCGAGGATGTCGGCGGTCTCGGCGGTGCTGTAGCCGATGCAGTAACGCAGCACGATGACGTCGTGCTGCCGCTCGGGCAGCTCCCGGATGGCCTGGTACACGCTGAGGGACTCGGCGAGCTCCCCGACGGGGTCGACGGCGTCCCGCAGGGCCACGGTCTCGAAGGCGGCGGTGTCCATCACCACCGGCCGCCGCCCGCGCACTCGCGCGGCCTCCTCGGTGTGCCGCTTGAGCAGCGCCCAGGCGTGCCCGGCCGGGCTGTCCGCCCTGAGCACCTCGCCCCACTCCGCTGCCATCTGCTCGAACGTGCGGTCGACGGCCTCCTCGGCCTCGTCCCGACCGCCGAGGTGAAGCTCGGCCCAGCGCACGTACGCCGGCCGGTAGAGCTGGTGGAAGGCGCGGAAGTCGGCGGGCAACGGGGTCAGCGGAGCGACCCCTTCACCTCGTAAAGGGGATGTCTCAGTCACCGGTGAACCTCCTGACGGCCGCCCGTGTCGCCTTGTCCGGCGGATTGAGCACTTCCCCGAGAGCTTTCGTTGTCTGACGGAGCGTATCGGTCATCCAGATGGCGCACCAAGTCGCGAACCGGCGCACTTCGGGTGGCTTTCGTCACCACCGGCGGCTATGCCGGGACCATGCGTCTCCCTTCCGCCACGGCCCGTCACCTCGTCGCCGAGGCCCGCGTCCTGCGCCTGGCCACCGTCGCCCCCGACGGCACCCCCCACCAGGTCCCCGCCACGTTCGCGGCCCGCGGTGACACGCTCGTCACCGCGGTCGACCACAAACCGAAACGGCATCAGCGGCTGCGGCGCCTCGCCAACATCGCCGCCAACCCCCGCGTCAGCGTCCTCGTCGACCACTACGACGACGACTGGACCCACCTCTGGTGGGCCCGCGGCGACGGCACGGCACGCGTCCTCCCGGCCGACCCCCGCATCGCCTGGCTGCGCGCCAAGTATCCGCAGTACGACGACCACCCACCCGAGGGACCCGTCATCGAGATCACCATCACCCGCTGGACCGGCTGGTCCTACGCCGACCTCCCGTGATCCCCTGCCCTGCGTGGAAGCCATCATCGCCAGCGCGATAGCCGTCCTCGGCACACTCCTCGGCTCCGGCCTCACCCTCGCCTTCCAACGCCGCACGACCGACCGCACCCACGCCTTCACCCGCGACGAACGTCTCCGCCAGGAACGCCTCGACGCCTACGCCACCTACGCCGGCACCCTCCTCAACTACCGCCGCTCGCTCATCCACCTGTGGTTCTGCCTCCACGAACAGCCGCCCCCGGAAGACCCGGAGACGGTCCGGCCGCGCACCTACGACCTGCGCTCCGAGGCCCAGGAGGCCCTGTTCCGCGTCCAGATGCTGACGGACGACGACACCCTGAGCCGCACCGCCGAGGACGTCCTCGCCGCCGTCACCAAGCTGTACAAGACCGACACCCGCCCCGAACTCGACACCCGCCGCCGCGAAACCCGCGACGCCATCAGCGCCCTCGTCCGGGCGGCCAAGCGGCACCTCTGACGCCGGTGAGATCAGGCGTCAGCTCCCGTCGGCCGGGTCGCCCCAGTGCCACGGCACGACAGGAGGCTGCCACGCTTCGCCTTCTGGGCGGTCGAGGACCGGCGGATCGGCTCGACCGGGAAGCGGGCGTCCATCGATGACGGTTTCGAGCGAATGTTGGACGTAGCGAAGGTAGTGCTTCACGTCCCGTATCTGTCGTTCCCTGTGCCCCGAGCCCACCCCTCTCCACCCGACGTCGTAGGCCAAGCGCACGAGTTCGCGGTAGCGCTCACGGGTAGCCTGATCGCTGATCGCGTAGAGGTCGGTGATCATCCCGCGTCGGACGGACTCCATCGCCTTCTGGCATTGATCGCGTGCGTGGCGGCTGAAGTGGGGGTGCTCGGCGGAGACATCGGGGAGGGAGGGCAGCCATGCGTACAGATCTGCCAGCCGTTCCAGAAGCGTTCGAGCGGCGTCCGTCGACCTGGCACGTTCTCGGCTCACCTGGTCGAGACGCAGGCTGGCGGCATGCTCTGCGGTGGCCAGAGAAGCCTGAGCCGTGATCGACTTGTTGGTCTGCCAGCGCGCCACCAACACGGTGATGGCCCCACCGGCCAGGGTGCCCACCAGTGCGCCCAGCGACTGCGTGGCGATGTCTGCCCAGTAGCTCATACTGCATTGCTTCACCGCGCTACGGCCGCCCACTACCGTGGCCATGGGCGGCAGCGAGGTCCGCAGACCGAAAGGTTGAGTTCGAGCCACTCCGACTCGCAGGGCTGCTGCCCCACCGACCGCTCGCAGGGTGCCCTTCTTCCCCGCCTAGATGGCAGGGAGTTGGTAGGCGAGGACGTAGGCGTCAGCTGCCATCACGGTGTCGCACACCTCTACCGGCCGCCCCTTGGTATCGAAAGCGGTGCGGATCAGGTGGATGACGGGGACGCCGGCCGCCAGGCGCAGGAACTTGACCTCGTTCGGGATGGGCATCCGCGCGCGGATCTCTTCCTCGAAGTGGTCAAGTTGGTGGCCGAGTTCTTCGAGCCGGGCGTAGATGCCACCGGGCCCCGGGTTGGGCTCCGCGATCGGGGTGCCCCGGGCGATGTCGAGCGGAAGATACGACGTCGCGAACTCCACCGGCCGCCCATCCAGCAGATACCTCCGCCGTCGAGCCAGCACCCGGCGCGGGGTGCCCAGTCGCGCGGACACATCCTGTGTCGGTCGTTCTTCCTTGACTTCGAGGCTGTCGACTTCCGGGTGACTTCCCGCGGCTTCGGCCTCCACGGTGAAGGCCGCCTTGCCCTGGTCGCGGTGGCGCCGGGCGAACCGGTCCGAGGCCAGCCGCCGCACGGGCGGGCGAGGACGGACGAACACACCTCGGCCGTGCTCGGAGTGCACCAGGCCCTCGCCCTGGAGGACGGACAGCGCGTTCCGCACCGTCATCCGCGAAACCCCGTAGTGTTCCACCAGCTCGGCCTCGGACGGGAGCTTGGCACCCTCGGTGAACCGCCCCTTGTCGATCGCTTCCCGCAGTTGATCAGCGATCTGGCGGAACACCGCCCGGTCGCTGGTGGAATCCAGCGCGCCCAGCACGCCGGAGGGGATAGCGGCCATCACCGATTACTCCTTTAGATATCTAGACAAGTTGCCAAGCGTCCTTGCTACGGTGTGATCCTAGTCAGCTACCGAGAGAGTTGAGCCCGCGTGAGCACCACCCAACGCCTGCACTCCGTGAGCGTCGCCGGAGTCATCATCGACGACGCCGGCCGCGCGTTGCTGATCCAGCGACGCGACAACGGGCACTGGGAGCCGCCGGGCGGAGTCCTCGAAGCAGGCGAGACCATCCCCGAAGCCCTTGAGCGCGAAGTCCTCGAAGAGACCGGCATCAAGATCGCCCACCCGGCCACCTTGACCGGCATCTACAAGAACATGAACGCGTTGATCATCGCCATGGTCTTCCGCTGCGAAGCACTCGGCGGAAGCGCGACGACCGGCGCCGAGACCAAGGCCATCCGCTGGGCCACCCGAGACGAAGTCAGCCAGCTCGCCGACGAGGCATACGCCGTCCGCGTCCTGGACGCCATGGACACGGCCAACCCGCCGGCCATCCGCGCCCACGACGGCGTGAAACTCATCTAGCACAACCGACCTGCCCATAACCGTCTACCAGCAGAAAGGAACTTGTATGCACGAGTATATGAGTCGTTTCCGTGTCTGGGTAGTCACCTGTCGCGGCATTCCGCAAGAGATCACCAGGGCACGCAAATTCGTTCGAGAAATCTTCGAGGGCGAACCATGGGCCGACGACGCCGCCCTGATCGTCACGGAACTCGGCACCAACGCCCTCGCCCACACCACCGGCGGCGGCTTCCGCCTCACCCTCACCCGCTCCCCCGAAGGCATCACCATCGCCGTGACCGACTCGGGAGGCACCACCACCCGCCCCCACGTCCAGGACCCGACGACCGACAACACGGGCGGTCGAGGCTTGGCACTCGTCCACGCCTACGCCGACACCGTCACCATCCACGGCGACCACCGAGGCCACACCGTCACCGCCGAACTCCACCCCAACAGCACAGCACCCGAAACATGCTGACCAGGGCCCGCGCGGTCCGCCTCGAACTCCGCCTGGGCTACTGGTGCGAAGCCATCGCCTACCACCCCCAAGGGCACCGAACGTTCTGGCTCGGCTCCCACCCCGCAGCCACACCCCGCCTGGCGATGCGCTGGCTCCACACGCGCGCCGCCCACATCGCAGACCAACTCGACCCACCAGCCGCCACGATCGTGCGCCACTGGCTCACCGACCAAGCCGAGCACGAACACGCCCTTGCACTCCTCGTCAACGGCGAGCTCTACGCCCACACCATCCACGAAGACAGCCTCCACTACCTACTGTCCGCACGCCCCGCCAACCGCACCGCACTCCCCAAGCAGGCCCCATGACCAACCAACACCCCACCCACGACGACGACCAGGACCACGAGGCACCGCTCCGCCCCGAGATCGAACAGGGCTACCGCGACGAGTTCCGCGTAGCCATGAACGCCGTGATCCAGTACTGCCGCAACGCCGTCAACGAACACGGCCACCGCGGCCTCTGGGCACCACGCGGCGACAGCCCAGACCACTACGAACTCATCAGCCAGGCCCGCCGAGACATCCTCACCAAACTCCGCCTCGTCCTGGACTGCGCCGAAACCGCCGCCTACCAGATCGAACGCGACCGCCAACGCCCCCACCGCCGCCAGACCAAGTGACTTACAACCTTCTCCACGACTTCAAGGCGCCGCGCCCCAGGCGCGGCGCGCGCGGCAGCGGCGGCCCCGGGCCGCCGCTCCTGTCTCCGCCCCGCTCCGACCCGAGCCCGCCGGCCGCGCACCAACACAGGCTCAACCATGGTTGCGATGAAAGCGGGTCCATCGTGGCTGGGAGTCGGCTCCACGGCTTTACCCACCTCCCCGGTCCGGGGCCCTCATCGAGCAAGACCAGGTGGCATCGGCCGGATTCACCGGGCAGGGCTCCGCCCCGCCCGATTCGCTGAGGAAGCGTAAGACCCCCGACCATGCCCGATCCCAACCCAGGCGGGACACCGGCCAAACCCACTCCGCCGACCTCGTGGGATGACTTACCCCTGTGAGACAGGCACCGGTTCAAGATCGTTCTCATCAGCTGATCCGTTGTGGATCGCACCCATGGCAACCGATACGCTTACACCGCCAGCGTTCATCCCTCCATAGTCAGGGCCGGTAAACTTGTCGAGCATTTACGATTCGGGAAAATCCGCTCTTGATGAACTAATCGAGTGGGCTGAAAGTAATGCGGTCGGCGATAAGCGTAACGAGGCAACTACTCGACTCCACCTGATCGATAAACTTCTTATCGATGTGCTTCGTTGGCCAAGGGCTAACATTAGGGCAGAAGAAAAGGCTGGCACAGGTTGGATCGACTACGCCCTAGGTTCTCCTGCTACACAGCTCATCGTTGAGGCGAAGCGCGAGGGGATTCATTTCGAGCTGCCGGCAGGAATCGGTACCGGCATTCATAAAATCGAAAATCTCACCATCGGGGACAAAGGGAAGTCCCTCAAAGATGCCTTGACGCAAGTCGCAGAGTATGCCGCGCGCAATGGTGTGGCGCCTGCAGGCGTGACTAACGGACATCAGCTCGTCCTCTTTATTGCGGCCCGGATGGACGGGGTGCCACCCCTAAAGGGTAGGGCATTGGTATTCCCCAGTCTTGCCGATATGAGAGCAGACTTCAGACTATTGTGGGATAACGCTTCCGCGAGTGGTGTCGACGCCAAGGTTCTTCACAGCACGGTGAGCCTGCTTGAAGCACCTCCGCCCGAGCCTCTTTCGATGCATTTGGTCAACTATCCAGGATCGAAGCGGAGAAATAGTCTGCAATCCGGACTTGACATTTTGGGCGAGCTTTTCCTAGAAGACGTCACTCGCCTCGAAGAGTTGCGCAAGGATTTCTTGCGTGAATGCTATGCGTCGAGTGGTGCGCTCTCGCAGTATGCTGAGGTGAGTAAGCAAATCCTCCGAACCCGGTACGCATTGCTCAACGAGGAGGACGGGCCGGATGTATCTCCTATCGAGGGCAAGAAGGGCCTTAATCAGCACCTGACGCAAGACATGCTGGCAGCCGCAGCGGCGCGGAGGCCAATCGTGCTTCTAGGCGATGTTGGAGTAGGTAAGACAACCTTCATTCAACGACTAGTGCATGTCGATGCGGAGGAGTTGTTCGATAAAGCAATCAGCCTGTACATCGATTTTGGATCTTCTACGACACTCACCCGGATTGATTCACACGTGATTGAGGAGTCTATTCGGCAATTGCGCGAGAACTATGATGCTGATATCGAAGATGCTTCTTTCGTAGAAGCAGTGCATCATGGTGCGCTGAATCGGTTCGAACGGGGTGTGGTCGGCCGCCTCAAAGATATCGATCCTGTCGCATACGAGAAGGAAAAAATTAATCTTCTTCGGCGGGCTGTCGAGGATCGCGCTGGTCATTTGAAGGCCAGCCTAGAACACCTTCGATCCAACTGGCGCAGGCAACTCGTCATCTTCTTGGATAATATCGACCAGCGGAGCAGTGAAGATCAGGAACAGGTATTCCTAATCGCGAATGAGCTCGCGCAAACATGGCCAGCCACAGTCTTTGTAACGCTGCGTCCTGAGACCTTTTATCGATCCAGTCGTAGCGGCACCCTTTCTGGATACCAAGCACGCGTTTTTACTATCGCGCCACCGCGAGCAGACGTGATGCTGCAGCGGCGAGTTGATTTTGCTCTGGGGCAACTGCGGACAACGGGGCGCTTGGGTTCCTTTCCGGCTAACGTGACTGTCGATAGCGAAAGCCTTGAGGTCTTCCTCGAAATTCTCGCAGAGAATTTTCGATCGAATGATAACTTGCTCGCGCTCATCGATAATCTCGCCGGAGGCAACATGCGACTGGCGCTCACCTTCGTTACAGGATTTATCGGTAGCGGGCATATCGATACCGCCAAGATGATCCGAATTTTTCAAGAGAGCGGTCGCTACACCGTACCACTGCACGAGTTCCTTCGGGCTCTACTGTTCGGTGATGGGGTTTACTACGATCCGCAATCTTCCCCAATTGCGAATCTATTCCGAATCACCCAACCCGACGGCCGGGAACACTTCCTATTGCCGCTGCTTCTCAGCCAGGCCCAAATTTTGGGCGAGCGAGTCGGGGATGAAGGGTACGTTTCGGCGGAATCGCTTTTCGAATTTTCTCAGAATCTAGGCTTTGACATCGGGCAAGTGACAAATGCGCTTGACTATGCTGTGGAGAAAAGGCTTCTTGATACCGCTCCGCGCCATTCAGGAGAGACTCCGCGGCTTCACTATAGAATCACCACCGTGGGTGCATACACGACTCGTGTGCTGCTTGCCTATTTCGCGTACGTTGATGCGATGCTCGTTGACACGCCGATTGTTGACGATCAGTACAGAAACCTGATTAAAGATGATCACACCTTGCCGGAACGGGTCACTCGAAGTGAGTATTTTCGCCTCTACCTGGATAGGCAGTGGTCGAAAGTGAAAGACTCGGGATTGCCTTGGCGATGGTCGGATACTAGCGAAAAGCTGTCCGCAGATATTCGCCGAGTGGGCCGGAAGGCCGACCCTCAAGCTTGGAATTACTAGGGGCATGTGTATCATCTTCCACTTCAGTCAATAGGGTGTCGCTGTGGAATGGACTTCACGGCCAGGTAGTCGGTGACTGTTTGCCCCTGACCTCGCGCGACGGGTCGCATTCCGGGTGATGCCCAACTGGCACTGAAGGAGTACTTCGTAGTTTATGTGCGGATTGCTGTTCGACTGGTTCGCGACCGGGGCGTTCGTGCGACTGGCTCAGGGACAGCGGGCCCGTGCGTCTGGCAGGCCGTTCTACAGGTGAAGCCCTGTAGGGCGGGCTGGCCTCAGCGGTGACGACATCGGGGTCTCCTGGGCCGTCCGAGGCCCGCCGAGGTTGACCAACGGCGACCAGGTCAGCGCCCTACTGCAATACGGGTTTCCATCGCACGGTGACGTCAGGCGAGATGGGGTGTTTCTTGCCATGCCCCGGAGCTGCAACGCTTAGCTCATCGAGCGGTTGTGGGCACTGCGTCGGCACTGTACGTTCCTGTTCGCGGATCGGTGACCTCAAGGGGCGAGGATGGCTGGATACGGGCGCACGGACAGTGAATGGGAAGAGTTGGTACACGCTGGTCGTGGTTTCCTCGTCGAGCGAGCGGAGCTGGGCAAGCTCACCTCCTACACGGAGCTCAACGTGACTCTGGCCAGGCGAACCGGCTGCCGTCCCTTCGACTTCGAGCGTGCTGACGAACGAGCCGCGATGGGGCATCTGCTTGGACTGATCGTGGAACGAGACCAGGAGATCGCACCCTCAGACCCGCCTGTCATGCTCTCGGCCCTGGTGAACTACCTGGGGGCCAATGACGCTGGCTCTGGCTTCTACCAGCTGGCCAAGGAGCTCAAGCTTCTGCCCATGAGCGCGTCTGCCGATGAGAAGTTCGGCTTCTGGGTCAAGCAAGTGAAACAGCTTCACGAACGGCATGGAGCTGGTCCGACGGTGGCCTGAGATGCATCCTGAGTGTCTAACTGCGTGACATTGTCGACAGACAGCGGCGGACACCTGCACACATCTGCGGACCACGGCAGTAGGTGAGAGGCACAACCGCCCGAGGCCAGGCGCCCACCCAAGTTGCTTCGGGACGAAGAGCTCTGAGCGCCTCTGGTTGACAGGGCGGCTCCTGTCTCGCCCTCGCTACGCCCCACGGGCAAGGCCACACGCGGCCCACAAGGCAGGGCAGAACCCCGTTGAAGGCGCCTTCGCGGCTGGGGGTCGGCTCCAGGGCTTTACCCACCTGCCTGGTCCGGGGCCCTCATCGGGCAAGGGCAGGGGCCATCGACCGGATTTACTGGGCAGGGCTCCGCCCCGCCCGATCAGCTGGACGAGCGTAGGGCCCCCTGCCCATGCCGATCCCAGCCCAGGCAGGACACCGGCCAAACCCGCTCCGCCAACCACGACGTCGACCGCACCCACCTTGGATTCCAAGGTTATACGTCTCAACTTGCGCCAACCGATACGTAAATCCAAGGGAAGAAGGCCTGGCGGCCTTCGAAGTTGCGAGCGCTGGGCGTACTGGTGCAGAATCGCGGCACGCTGCGCGAGGCCCGCGCGGCGGCGAACAAGCTGAAGCCACCCGCGAACCCTTGGCCGGAGGGCGGGTGGCTGAGGCTCCTATCTGAGAGGTGCCGTGAGCATTATGGCTCAGCGCGCGCAAGATCATCAGTCAGTCCCGCCGTTAGTGACGGGCATCGTGTACACCACCGCCTTCGCGGCAGGCGTCGTCCTGATCAGCAGCGGGCAAGCATCCGCGTCCGAAGCGTCCGGCTACGTGGCCCCTCTCCTCGTTCTGTACGAGCGGCTTCTGTCCCGGCGTTAGCGCGAGTCGGGTTGCGGTACAGCAGCGAAGTACCGTAACCACAGCAACCGCAGGCGGCCAGGCCTGTCCTTCGCCGGCCCGCATATGACCTGTGCGTCCCTTAACGCCCGATCTCTGTTGAGCTACGGATCAGAAGGTGGGCCGTGCCGGCGGCGCGGCCCACCTTGGTCCAGGTCCAGGCATAGCTCAGACGACAAGCCCATGTCTGACGACGGGCCATCTTCTGCATCAGCTCACCGTGAGGCAACGAAGCCGGCGGATCTGTCGAGGTGCAAAGGGGGCCCGGGGACCGCTGGGGTCCAGCATTGGCGGAGGGCATGTTCGATGGCGTGAGCGACGTCGTACGGCAGCAGAGGGGTGGCCGGACGGCCGACCCAGTTGCTGACGTGCGGCTGGTTGGTGGTGACGACGAGCGTCGTCCCTGGAGTGTCTTCGTGTTCAACCGCGAAAGTGCAGGGGGTCCAGCACAGGGCCTGGGCGTACGTGGGGCGCCGGCGCAGCTGCCACCGGTAGGTCGTGCCGTGGACGACGATGCGTCGTGAGCCCTTGCGGGGCAGCGCCATGGGGCCTCCTCGACCGTCAGGATGCCCAGTGGGGCCCGTCCGCTGTCCGTCTCATTCAGCGCCGTTCACGGCCGTTCGGACGGAGCCGCCGCTCATGCTGCGGGCGACCTCCGGCCGTCGAGGACGCAGGCGGACGGGCCCGGACAACGCTCAGCGAAGCACGAACAGACTTGGCAAGTGTGTTGGTGAGGCCGTGGATGGCCGCGTGGCTCTGTCGTCACGGTTGGGGCCGGAGGCTCGCGCCTCAACCCGCCGTGCCGTGTTCTCGGCGCATGGTCTGAATCAGGGTGGTGAGCTTCGGTTCGGCGGCCTTGAGGGCCAGGAGGGCCTGGTCGGGGGTTCGCCGGCGCGGGGGTGGCCGCGGTCGATGCGTTTGGTCACGGCGTCGATGTCGGCCAGGACGGTGTTGAGGTCGCGGGAGGCGGCGAGGACCGGTTCGGGGCGAGGAGTTGGGCCTCGGTGCACCGGTCGCGGTCGTCGAGTCAGGCTGCGTTCCGGGTCCGTGTAGACGCCGTCGCGGAGGCGGTGGAGGGCGTCCTTGGTGAGGGCGTGGAACTGGCGGGACGCGCGGTTCGTGGCGAGGGAGAGGGCGCGGCGGTCCTCGGCGTGGGGGTGGTGGTTTTCGAGTTCGGCGTCGTGGTGACGCGGTGGGTCACCCAGGGGGAGAGCGGCGCGGCGGCGTTGTCAACGCGCGTTGCGTGCGCGGCGGTTGGCTTCGGCTACGCGGTGGCTCAGGGATTCGCTCGCGCTGATGGGGCGGACGTCCTCCGGGCGTGCGGTCCATTCCTGGCCGCCGCCGGGTGGGCGGAGCCAGATGGTGCCGTAGAGGTGGGCCATGACTCTGCCGACCCGGTCGCGCGCGGTGTCGCGTGCCATCGTGCCGATCTCCGGCACGGAGGAGGGCAGGGGGGACGGCATGGGGGAGGAAGTTCCTGTCATGGCCACACTCCGAACGCAGGTCCGGTCCCGCAGGGTCGCCTTCACATCACCACCATGCCCGAGCAGGGGCCCCTCGAAGTGTGGGGGCCGCAGTCTCAGAGCGAAATTTGAGGTTGGCGGTGGAGCAGGGACAGCGCGGCGTCCACGGCCTCGTGTTCGCCGGGGCGGAGGGTGGGGTTGGCGGCGCGGCGGGCGTGGGCGCGGGGGAGGTGGGCGGGGATGGTGGCGGCGGTCGGGCCGAGGGCGTCGAGGAGGGCGGTCAGGAGGGCCGCCGAGGGGCCGGCGATCGGGGAGTCGGCGACGGCGACCTCGGCGAGGATCATCGCGGAGACGGCGAGGTCGTAGCCGGGTGGGCCCTCGGCGCTGTCGTGCCAGTCGATGACGACGGGGCCGCGCGGTGTGAGGAGGACGTTCTCCGGGTGCAGGTCGAGGTGGAGGATCGGGTCGGCGTGGCGGGGTGGGACGGCGTGGAGGCGGGTGAGGAGGTCGGCGAGGAGCCGGCCGCCGGCCGGGATCGGGGTGTCGCCGGCGAGCAGGGAGGCGAAGAGGGTGGGTCCGGTGAGGCGTTCGAGTATCAGGTCGGCGGGCGTCGGGGCGCCGGGGTGTACGGCCGGGACGGGGTAGCCGTGGGTGCCGAGATACGCCATGACCGCCGCCTCTTCGGCGGCGTCCCGGCCGTCGCGGTAGCGGCGCAGCACGCGGTGGTCGTCCAGCGCGTGGACGTCGGCGGTGCGGCCGGAGCCGATGAGTTCCCCCAGGAGCATGAGGGGGAGGCTACGACTTCGCCGCGCGTTTCGCGGCCTGTTTCGTCTCGCGGACGCGGGTCAGGGAGTCGGGTCCCGTGATGTCGGCGACGGAGCGGTAGGCGCCCTCCTCGCCGTAGGCGCCCGCCGCCTCGCGCCAGCCGGTGGGGGTGACGCCGAGCTGCTTGCCGAGGAGGGCCAGGAAGATCTGGGCCTTCTGCCTGCCGAAGCCGGGCAGCGCGTTGAGCCGGCGCAGCAGCTCGCGGCCGTCGTCGACGTCGCGCCAGAGGGTGCCGGCGTCGCCGTCGTAGTGGTCCACGAGGTACTGGCACAGCTGCTGCACCCGGCGCGCCATCGAGCCGGGGTAGCGGTGGACGGCGGGCTTGGTGGCGAGCAGGGCGGCGAACTCCTCGGGATCGCGGGCGGCGATCTCGCGGGCGTCGAGGTCGTCGCCGCCCATCCGCCGGGCGATGGTGTAGGGGCCTGTGAAGGCCCACTCCATGGGCACCTGCTGGTCGAGGAGCATGCCGACGAGCCGGGCCAGCGGGCTGCGACCGAGGAGTTCGTCGGCCTCGGGGCGCTGGGCGAGGTGGAGGGTGTGGGCGGAGGGGTGGGGGTCGGGAGTGGTCATGGGGGTCATGATCGGGGCCGCGGGGCTATTTCAGGGGGAGCGCCTCGGCGAGAGCGCGGTAGGCGGCGAGCGGGAAGTCCTCGTGTCCGTCGCCCGTGACCACCTGGAGCGCGACGTGGTCGGCGCCGGCGGCCAGGAACTCCTCGGCCCTGGCCCGCACCGTCGTCGGCTCGCCGAGCGCGAAGAGCGCGTGGACGAGGCGGTCGCTGCCGCCGCCGGTGAGGTCCTCCTCGGCGAAGCCGAGCCGCAGCAGGTTGTTGGTGTAGTTGGGGAGCGCGAGGTAGCGCGAGAGGTAGGCGCGGGCCGTGGCGAGCGCCCGTGCCGGGTCGGGGTCGAGGACGGCCTTGAGCTCGGGGGCGAGCAGCGTGTCCTCGCCCAGGGTGGCGCGGGCCTGGGCGGTGTGTTCGGCCGTCACCAGGTAGGGGTGTGCGCCGGCGGCGCGGTCGCGGGAGAGTTCGAGCATCTTCGGGCCGAGCGCGGCCAGCACCCGGCGCCCGGCGGGGACGGGGCGCGGCGCGTCGTCGAGCGCCGTCAGGTAGTCGCGCATCGCGGAGTACGGCTTGCGGTAACGGTCCGTCAGGGCGCCGTGGCTGACGCCGAGGCCCAGCAGGAAGCGGCCGCCCGAGCTCTCGTCGGCGTCGGCGTAGCGGGCGGCGACGTCCTCGGCCGAGTGCAGCCAGATGGAGAGGATGCCGGTGGCCACGGTGATCCGGCGGGTGGCGTCCAGCAGCGGCACGGCCTGTTCGACGCCGGGGCTGCCGCCGAGCCAGATGGCGCCGTAGCCGAGCTCGTCGAGCTCGGCCGCCGCGTCGGCGATCTCCGCGCGGCGGCCGGGCTCCTCGGACTTGAGGGTGGCGCTCCAGACGCCGAAGGCGCCGAGCGTGGCCTTGAGGGTGGGGGTGTCTGCACTCATGCCGGGGCAAACCCGGCGCCGGAGGCGGCTATTCCGTCACGATCTGGTCGCCCTCGATCCTCACCCCGATGGCGGGCAGCGGCTCGGGGGCCGGGCCGCCGAGCACCTCGCCGGTGGCGGCGTCGAAGACGGACTGGTGGCAGGGGCAGCGCAGCTCCACGCCCTCGGGCTGCACGCTGCAACCGGCGTGGGTACAGATGGCGCTGAAGCAGGCCACAGTCGTCTCGTCGGCGCGGAAGAGCATGGCCTCCTGGCCGTCGGCGGTGACGGGTACGGCCTCGCCCACCGGCACGTCGGCGACGTCGGCGATCGCGGTGCCGCCGGCCGAGCCGGATCCCGAGCCGGCCGAGGCCTCGTCCCCGCCGGCCTCCGAGCCGGCGCCGCCGTCGGCGGCCTGGCTGGGGGAGGGGGAGCCGGAGGAGCTGTCGTCTTCGCTGCCGCACGCGGCCAGGGCCAGCGCTCCGGCCGAGGCGGCGGTCGCGGCGAGCACGGTGCGGCGGCTGTGTGAGGTCGCTGTCATACCCCAGCAAACGAGGTCCCGGGAGATTCGGTTCAACGGCGGGCGGAAAACGAGGGGAAACAGGAGGGCGCGCGATTGAACCCGGGGGGCGCGCGTCTCGTGTCAGGGGCGAACGGGTGCGTGGACGGAAGCGCGCATGGCAGCGTGGGTGCGTCGTGGGAGCGCGGCGGGAAGGTAGCGAGGGATGGTCATCGGCTGGCTGTCGCGACTGCTGGTCGCGGCGGGACTTATCGGCTCGGCGTGGGTGCACTGGGTGGTCTGGGACGACTGGGCCCGCTTCATGGACGTCGTCGGGCCGCTCTTCATGGTCAACGTGGTCGCGGGCCCGGTGATCGCGCTCGCCGTGCTGCTCTGGCGCGGCCACTGGCTGCCCGAGCTGGCCGCGGTCGGCTTCGGCGTCGCCACCCTCGGCGCCTATGTGATGTCGCTGACGGTCGGCTTCTTCGACGTCCAGGAGCAGTTCAGGACGGACGAGGAGCTGTGGGGCGTGATCACGGAGGCGGCCTGCGTGGTCTTCGGGCTCGTGCTGCTGGCGCGGCGGTACGCCGCCAGGTCGCGGAAGCGGGACCTGCCGCCGCCCGCCGGCCGCCGGGGCCGGCACCGCGGCGGGCTCCAGGGCCAGGGCCAGGGGCAAGGGCAGGGCCAGGGCGGGCAGGCATGAGCGATGCCGCGGAGGACGAGTTGATGCGTGCCCTGCACGAGCAACACGCCGCCGCGCTCTGGTCGTTCGCCCTGCACCTCACGGGGGGCGACCGGGCGCGGGCCGAGGACGTGACCCAGGAGACGCTGCTACGTGCCTGGCGCCACCCCGGCGTGCTTGACCAGACCGCGCGCTCGGCGCGCGCCTGGCTGTTCACCGTCGCCCGGCGCATCGTCATCGACGGGTGGCGCTCGGCGGCGGCGCGCTCCGAGATAACCACCGACGAGCCCCCCGAGCTCGCCGTGCCCGACGACACGGAGCGCGCGGTGCAGGGCTGGCTGGTCGCCGACGCCCTCGCGGAGCTCTCCGCGCGCCACCGCGAGGTGCTGACCCTCTGCTACTTCCAGGGATACTCGGTGGCCGAGGCCGCCGCCCGCCTCGGCGTCGCGGAGGGAACCATCAAATCCCGGACGCACTACGCCCTCCGTGCGCTGCGCCTGGTGCTCGAGGAGAAGGGCGTGACCCGATGAACGGGGTGGGGGCAGCGGGCGTCGACCCGTTCGAGACCTGGGACGGCGCGTACGTGCTCGGCGCGCTCTCCCCGCAGGACAGATCCGACTTCGAGGAGCACCTGCGCGGCTGCGACCGCTGCGCCGAGTCGGTGCGGCAGCTCGCCGGCATACCCGGGCTGCTCAGCCAGGCCGACCCGGACGGGCTGGCCGCGGCCGGCGTCGAGCCGGCTCCGCCGGAGGACCTGCTGCCGGGGTTGCTGACGCGGGTGGCGCGGGAGCGCCGCCGGCGCTTCACGACCACGCTCTCGGCGGCGCTGCTGGCGCTCGCGGCCTGCCTGGCGCTGGTGTTCTCGGCGGTGTTCGCGGGCGGTGGCGACGGCTCCGACGGCGAGGGCGGGCCGGACGGCGGTCCGCCGGTGGCGGCCGGCGGCCCGATGACGCCGCTCGGCGACTGGCCGGTGCGGGCGGACGTCTCGCTCGCCGACGCCGACTGGGGCACCAGGGTGGAGATGGAGTGCCAGTACGGCGACGGCGAGGGCGGCGCGTACGTGCTGGTCGCGGTCGGCAGGGACGGCGAGACGGAGGAGCTGGCCAGCTGGCGCGCGCTGCCGGAGAACAGCGCGTCGATGACGGTCGGCACCCCGATGTCGCGGGCGGCCATCGAGTGGCTGGAGGTCCGCACGCTCGACGGGGTGCCGGTGCTCAGGCTGGCGGTGGCGCCGTAGCGGGCCGGCCGCCGCCGGGCGTCAGAGGGCCGGGCGTCAGGGCGCCGTCCACTTCTGGTTGGCGGTGCCCGCGCACGTCCACAGCTGGAGCCGGGTGCCGTTGGCGGTGGAGTTGTCCGTCACGTCCAGGCACTTGTCGGCCTGCGGGTTGACGATGTCCCGGGCGGCCGTGACCACCCACCGCTGGTTGGGGCCGCCGGTGCAGTCCCACAGCTGGAGCCGGGCGCCGTCGCCGGTGGCGCCGTCCACCACGTCCAGGCACTTGCCGAGCGCGCGCAGCGTGCCGTCGGCGCCCACCGTCCAGGACTGCGCGGCGGTGCCGTTGCAGTCGTACAGCTGGACGGGGGTGCCGTTCGCGGTGTTGGCACCCGCGACGTCCACGCACTTCCCGCCGAGTCCGGTGATCGGCCCGGTGCGCGCGCCGGCGTCCGAGGTGCTGACCCGGACGTGGTCGACGACCAGTTGCTGCGGGAAGACGGTGGTGGAGTCCGGGTTGCCCGGCCAGTAGCCGCCGACCGCGAGGTTGAGGATCAGGAAGAACGGCTTGTCGAAGACCCAGGGGTCGCCGCCCAGGTCGGCCGGGGTGCGGGTCTGGTAGACCTGCCCGTCGACCGACCAGCTGATCCGGCCGGGCGACCAGTCGACCGCGAAGGTGTGGAAGCCGTCGGCGAACGCCTGGCCGCCGGGCAGCGTGTAGGCGGATCCGATGCCCTCGCTCCCCGAGTAGCCGGGGCCGTGCAGCGTGCCGTGCACGGTGCCCGGCTCGAAGCCGACGTTCTCCATCACGTCGATCTCGCCGCTGGCCGGCCAGCCGATGGAGCCGATGTCGTTGCCCAGCATCCAGAACGCGGGCCACATGCCCTGGCCGCGCGGCACCCGCAGCCGGGCCTCGACGTGGCCGTACTGCGCGGTGAACCGGCCCGCGGTGTTGAGGCGGGCCGAGGTGTACTCGCACCGGCCGTACCAGCAGGTGTAGTTGCCCGGGTTCTCGCGGCGGGCGGTGATCACCAGGTTGCCCTGGCCGTCGAGCGCGGCGTTGTTGGTGCCGCCCGTGTAGTACTGCAGCTCGTGGTTGTTGACGTTGTCGCCGGTCTCCAGCTGCCAGCGGGCGCCGTTGACGGCGGTGCCGGCGGGGCCGTCGAAGGTGTCCTCGAAGACCACGGCCAGCGGCGCGGCGAGGGCCGGGTCCTGGTCCGGCGGCCGGGCCTCGGCGGCGGCCCCGGCGGGGGTCTGGAGGAGCGCGCCGGCCAGGGCCAGCAGCAGGGTGCCGGTGAGCAGCCGGCGGAGGCGTGGGGGTGAGAAGCGTCTCATGTACACGACATAGCGCTTGGCATAGACCAATTCAAGAGCCTGGACCGAACCGGATGCTCGCCGCGAGGCGGACCGGGCTGTTCCGCTCCGGCCGGGGTTCGCTAGGGTCGGCAGGCATGGCTCACAACCCCCAAGCGCCGCAGGGCCCGAACCAACCGGACCCGGCCGGCAGCACGCAGATGTTCCAGGCGTTCGTCGACCAGGGAGGAACCGCCGGCGGCACGGCGAGCCGGCAGCCGACGCCGGTGGCGCCGCAGTCCTCAGGGCCCAGGATCGGCGTCATCCTGGGCATCGCGGCCGCGATCACGGTGCTCGCCGTGGTGGCCTGGCTGGCGTTCAGCTGACGGGCTGACACGCGGACACACCCGGACACACCCGGACACACCCGGACACGCGCGGACACGCGCGGACTCCGAAACGCGAGAGCGGGTGAGGGCACGCGTGGGCGTGGGATCCACGCGCCCTCTTCCCGGACCGGCGGCCCACCGCCGGTCCGGGCCTCCTCACTCCTCGGCCGTCAGGCCCTCGCGCAGCTGCGCCAGGGTGCGCGTCAGCAGCCGCGAGACGTGCATCTGCGAGATGCCGACCTCCTCGCCGATCTGGGACTGCGTCATGTTGCCGAAGAAGCGCAGCATGATGATGCGCCGCTCCCTGGCCGGCAGCCGGGCCAGCAGCGGCTTCAGGGACTCCCGGTACTCCACGCCCTCCAGGGCCGTGTCCTCGTAGCCCAGGCGGTCGGCGAGCGAGCCCTCGCCGCCGTCCTCCTCGGGCGAGGGGGAGTCCAGCGAGCTGGCCGTGTACGCGTTGCCCACGGCGAGCCCGTCGACGACCTCGTCCTCGCTGACGCCCAGGCAGACGGCGAGCTCGGGCACGGTCGGCGACCTGTCGAGACGCTGGGACAGCTCGTCGCTCGCCTTGGTGAGGGCGAGCCGCAACTCCTGGAGCCGGCGCGGCACCCGCACCGACCAGGACGTGTCACGGAAGAAGCGCTTGATCTCCCCGACCACGGTGGGCATCGCGAAGGTCGGGAACTCCACGCCCCGCTCGCAGTCGAAGCGGTCGATCGCCTTGATCAGGCCGATGGTGCCGACCTGGACGATGTCCTCCATCGGCTCGTTCCTGCTGCGGAACCTGGCCGCCGCGTACCGGACGAGCGGCAGGTTCAGCTCGATCAGCGTGTCGCGGACGTAGGCCCGCTCCGGGCTGTCCGCTTCGAGCGTGGCGAGCCGCTGGAAGAGTGAACGGGAGAGGGTGCGGGTATCGAGGTTGTCGGTCTCCGCGGGAGCTTCGGCCGGCAACGAGGGTACGTGCGGCGCGGGAACATGCGGCGTGCCGGTCGTGGTGAGCACCTTGGAGCTGCCCAGTTCTACGGACATGCCACCCCCTTAGGTCGTGGACGGGTCGCGGCGGCGCGCTGACGGTGACACAGGACGAGAGAACGCGCCCTCGTGGAGATACCGGCTCTGCCGCCACGGCAAACACGGTTTCCACAGAATGTCACCTGTCGTCAACGCGACGTAGCTTCATGTCGATAAAACGGCACAGCTGAGGTGCGAGTTCCCGGAGTTGGGTCCTTCGTCAGGCTTAGTTCTCGATCGGATTTGCGGAGCGGAGCCGGGTGAAGCTTCGCGACAGCAGCCGGGACACGTGCATCTGTGACATACCCAACTCCGCGCTGATCTGCGACTGCGTCAGGTTCCGGTAGTAGCGCATCAGCAGGATCCGCCGCTCCCGCTCCGGCAGTTGGACCAGCAGGTGCCGCACCAGCGCCCGGTGCTCGACATCCGCCAGCCCCGGGTCCTCGTAGCCGAGCCGGTCGATCGGGCCCTGCCCGCCGTCCTCCCGCTCCTTGGCCGCCTCCAGCGAGGACACCCGGTAGGCGCGGCCCGCGTCCATGCTCGCCAGCACCTCGTCCTCCGGGATCCGCAGCCGCTCGGCGATCTCGGCCGGCGTCGGGTGCCGCTCCAGCGTCACCGTCAGGTCCTCGGCGGCCGTCCGCACCTGCGCCCACAGCTCGTGCAGCCGGCGCGGCACGTGCACCGTGCGCACGCTGTCCCGGAAGTAGCGCCGGATCTCGCCGACGATCGTCGGCATGGCGAAGGTGGCGAACTGCACGCCGCGCTCCATGTCGAAGCGGTCGATGGCGTGGATCAGGCCGATGGTGCCGACCTGGACGATGTCCTCGAGCGGCTCGTTGCGGCTACGGAAGCGCAGCGCCACGAAGCGGACCAGCGGCAGGTTGGCCTCGATCAGCGCCCCCCGCACCCTGGCGTGCTCGGCGGTCCCGGGCTCCAGGGCGGTCAGCCGCTCGAAGAGCGCCTGCGTCACCGCGCGGGCCTTCGCACCCCGGGTCCCCGTCGCCGCCACCTGCCGACCACCCCTTACGGTGCACTAGCCGCATAGCCACACAAAGGCAGTCATAGCATCACAAGACATGTCCGTCGTGTGCAAGCACCGGCAAACCCCGTGTTAGTCGGCCGAACCGGTCACCAGATCCCCGACCCCGGTCGCCGCGTCCGCCACCGCGGTGAACGCCAGCTCGGCGAAGTCGGCCGAGCGGCTCGGATAGCTCACGATCGAGTAGAACACCAGCACGCTCAACAGGAACAGCGCGCCTCTGCGCGCCCGCGCCAACGTCATGTGCCTGCCCGCCTTCCGTCTCGGTGCCGTTCGTCTCAGGGACGGAACATAGCGGATGGCGCCGGGCGGCGGTGGCCGGCGACCCCCCTCCCAGTCGCCGGCCACCGCGAGCCGACCGTCAGCCGGCCGGCCCCACGGAGCGCCGAAGCCGCTCGATGCGGACCTCGGCGCTCGGATGGCTTCTCAGCAGTCGCTCGATCAGCCCCTGCCTGCCGCGCGGCGCGGACCCGCGGGCGGCGCGCTCCGCCAGGTCGGCCTGGCGCAGCACCTCGACCAGGGTCGGGGCGAACCCCAGCTGAGCGGCCTTCTCGTCGGCCCGCAGCTCGGCCCTCCGGCTCACCGCGGCCAGGATGTAGGGGCTCAGCAGCATCGGCACGAAGACGAACGGCATGGTGAGCACGGCGGCGGCGAACGTGACCAGCATGGCGAAGAGCACGGCGAACCCGCCGAGGCAGAACGTCTTCCGCGCGATCCAGAACACGGCGGCGGTGAGCAGGCGCAGCAGGAACCAGGTGACGCGGGTGGGCAGGGCGTACCAGGTGCCCATCAGACCGGCCCAGGGGTGACCGCCCACGTGGTGGCCGAGCTCGTGCGCCAGCACGGCGGCCAGCTGGCCGGGCGGCAGGGTGGTGACCGAGTGCCGGGTGACGCCGACGATGTGGCCGGCCGCGGCCACCGCGTTGATCTCCCCGCTCTCCTCGATCCACAGCTCGTAGACGGTGTGGTCGACCTGGGCGCGCTTGCAGATCTCGATCCAGATCGGCGCGAGGTAGGAGAACTCCTCGGCGGTCGGCGGCCGCAGCTTCAACAGCCGGTGGGCGAACCGGCGTTCGGTGGGACGGTGGAACACCAGGCCGCCGGAGAGCACCCAGCCGGCGGTCAGCAGCCAGCCGAGCACGTCCCCGAAGACGGCGAAGGCGACCGCGCCGACGATGAAGAAGCTGCAGAGGAAGTGCGGCAGGTGGATCAGCAACCGGGTGACGGCCGCGGAGTCCGCGCCGCGCTGACTGGCGGCGATGTGGTGGCGGCCCTGGTGGAGTGCGAGATCCCTGGCGGGATCGAAGACGCGCGGCGCGGGCGGCGCCGTAGGCGCCGGGAGAGCCGGGGCGTGGGCCGCGTTCGGGTACGGCGGTGGGCCGGCCTGCGGGATCGGCGCTACCGCGCCGGGGTACGGCGGTGGTGCGGTCGGCGCCGGAGGCCCCGGGGAAACCGGGGCGGGCGTTGTGTTCGGGTAGGGCGGCGGAGTGGGGGCGGTTCGTGGTGGGATCGGCGCAGCCGCGCCGGGGTAGGGCGGTCCGGGCGGCGCCGGGGGAGCCGCGGTGGGGGGCGTGTTCGGGTAGGCGGGCGGGGATCCCGGTAAGGAGGGAGCGGGGGCCAGCCTCGGGTACGGCGGTGGGCTGCCCTGCGGAGCCGGGCTCGCGCCCGGGTACGGCGGCGTGGGTGGGGGCCCGCCGGGGTACGGCGGTGTGCTGGCCTGCGGTGCCGGGCTGCCGCCCGGGTATGGCGGCGGAGCTCCCGGGCTCGTGCTCGGTAAGGGGGGAGCGGGAGCGGGGGCGGGGGCCAGGCTCGGGTACGGCGGGGGTGGTGCGGTCGGCGCCGGAGGCGCCGGGGGAGCTGGGACGCCGGCTGGGTTCGGCTGCGGGATCGGCGCTGCCGCGCCGGGGTACGGTGGTGCGCTGGCCTGCGGCGCCGGGCTGCCGCCCGGGTACGGCGGTGCGGGCGGCGTGGTCGGTCCCGGGTACGGGGGCGGGGTTCCCGGGCTTACGCCCGGGTACGGCGCCGCGGCTTCGCCGGTGGGTGCCGCCGTCGGCGGGGGGCCGCCGGGGTAGGGCGGCGGTGGGTCGTGTGGGGGCATCGTGGTCTCCGAACCTCGTCTCTTCCTGGTCGTCTCTCGGCGGCCTCAGCCGACGAGCAGTGCGGTCGCCAGGGCGGTCGCGCCGGTGGCGAAGGTCGCGAGGCCGACGCGGACCCAGCGGAGCTTGATCGCCGCTATGTGGCTGTTGACGGTGAGCGCGTGGAGTAGCCGGAGTTCGGCCGTCTCGGCGGTGGTCTCCAGCGCCTCCCGCAGGCGGCCCGTCCCCCGGGCGCGGTCGATGTCGCCGAAGTAGGTCAGCGGGTCGCCCGGCGACCAGCGTGGGCCGCCGTACCGTGGGGTCACGGCCAGCAGCAGCGCGGCCAGGGAGGCCACGCAGGCCACCGCGCCGAGCCACCACAGGATGCGGCCGGCGGGGGCCAGGGAGCCGGGTGACCAGTCGCCGCCGGCGGCCGCGCCGCCGAACAGCGCGACCGCCACCCCGAGTCCGGCCACCAGCACCGACGCCTTGCTGTCGGCCCGGTTGATCTCCACCCGGATCTCGCCCAGCAGCCGCTCCGCGAGCGCCTCGGGGAACGGGCGCCGCGTGGGCCGTGGCGGATCAGGAGCCGGCACCGTCGGCTCCGTCCCCCGACGGCAGTTCGGCGGCCGGAGCCGCCGGTGCGCGCGTCTCGGCGAAGAGCCGGTGGATGGCGCGCAGCGTCTGCCGCAGCGGCTCGGCCAGCTGGTGGTTCTCGAAGTGGCCGCTGGCCGCCACCCGGTCGAGCATCTCCAGGTTGCGGGTGACCAGCGCCTGCTGTTCCCGGCTCAGCAACTCCCGCGCCCGCGGCAGGTCCTCCGGGTGCTCCGCGAGTTGGAGCGCGAACGACACGACGCCGCCCTGCTCCAGGTACCAGGCGTAGTACTTGGCCTTCTCGGCCAACATCTGCTGCTCGTGGGCGAGCTGGGCCTGTTCCAACTGGTGCCGGTGGGCCTGCTGGAGCCGCTCGAGTTCGAACTGGGGGACGGCGCGATCCCGTTCGTAGCCGATGTCGCGCAGGGCGGTCTGCTGCGCGCGGGCGGCGTCGTCGAGGTCGAGCCGGACCCGGAACGTCAGGTGGAGCCCGAGGTCCTGGGCCAGCTGCGTCCCGGCGAGGTCGTTCCGCACGGCCGCCTCCGCGCGGGCGCTGTCCTCGATGGCGTAGCCGCGCGAGACCACCCGGAGCCGCTCCTCCAGCCTGGGCGTGACGTGCGCCGGCACGTCCCGCACCTGGCTGGCGACCACCAGGTCCGCCGCCACCACCCGCCACGAGACGTCGAGTTCGGCCCGGAAGGAGAACGCGTCGTTGTTGGAGGGCAGCGGGAAGAGACGCTGGAAGTGGTGGATGCCGAGGTCCACCTCGTGCACCGAGACGAAGCGGCCGGAGCTGAGCTCGCCGCGGCTCGGGCGGTGGGGCGGGACGTAGACGGCGTAGCCGCCCCGCGCGCTGGTGAACACCAGGGCGCTGTCGACCTGGTTGACCGGCTGCCGGGTGGTGAACTCCCAGCGGGACAGCGGCCGCACCACCAGGACGGGGTCGACGATGTCGCTGTCGCGGTTGGCGTGTTGGTCCCACTGGGGGGAGTAGCGGTATCCCGCCATGGTCGGTGGCTCCTCGCAGGCGTGTCGGCAGGTCACTTCAGGTCGTCAGGTCGTGAGGTCGTGCAGGCGCTCGGGGGCGCCGATGGCGGCGAGCAGCCGGTCGGCCACCGGCGGCGGCGGGCCGTCGTCCGCGCCCGGCATGGTGCGCAGCAGGTGGGCGAGCCGGTCCCGGTCGGTGACGCCCTCGGCGTCGCCCGTGGCGATCACCTGCCGGAGCAGCCCGCCGAGCACGGTCTCCGCCTCGGCGTCCCGGTCGGCGAACAACACCCAGTCGCGGAGCCGCCGTTGCGCCTCCACGGTGATCGGGCGCTCGCGCAGCACGCGCCGCCAGAGCGCGGCGGTCGCCTCGCGGTCGCCGGCCGCGTCCGCCTCCCCGTACTGCCGCAGCAGCAGCGGCCAGCTGGTGGGGGCGTCCGCCGGGTCCTCGTGGCGGGCGGCGGCGGTCAGCAGCGTGTGGTGGGCGAGGGTCCGGAGCACCGGGGCCTGGGCGTCGCACCAGGCGGTGAGCCGGCGCGCCACCGAGGTGCCGGGCACCGAGAGCAGCAGCAGCTCCGCCGCCTCGACCAGGCCGCCGAACTCGCCGTCCGCCTCGTTCCGCGCGGCGGCCCGCCGGGCCAGCTCCTCCAGGCTGTCCAGGGTGCTCGCGGGGGCCAGCGGCCCGATCAGCGCGTGCGCGCGCAGCGCGGTCCACCTGCGGCGGCCGTTGCCGTCCGCGCTCCAGTCACGCAGCACCCGGTGCACCCCGGGGTTGCCGGCGTACGCGGTCAGCGCCAGCGCGTTGGCCGCCTGGGTGCAGAGCCGGTAGTCGCCCGCCCCGGCCCAGCGCAGCAGCAGCCCGTGCAGCACGGCGGCGAAGTCGTGGGCGGCCAGGGTGGCGGCGGTGGCGGCGGCCCTGGTGCGCACGAACGGGTCGGCGTGCCGGGCGAGGTCGCTCAGCCAGGCGGCGAGCGGGGCGCGGACCGCCGGGTGGCCGGACCACGCCTCGCGGAGCAGGACGCCGGCGGTGTCGCGGTCCCGGAACCGGCACATGGTCTGCGGGAAGGCGCCCCACGAGGTGCGCTCGTTCTCCTGGTAGGAGACCGCGCCGGCCAGCTTCATGCGGTCGGGGAGCGAGGTGCTGAAGAGGGTGAGTCCGGGGTCCTTCTCGGGGGACTCCACGCCCTGCATCCGGCGGCACAGCAGGTCGCCGAGTTCGGCGGCGGTGGCGTAGGGGCCCTCGTCGCAGACGGCGAGGGCCAGCAGGAAGCCCTTGTCCCGCAGCGTGACGCGGTCGTCGGGGGCGCCGCCCTCGGCGGGCGCGCCGAGCAGGCCGCGCACCCGGGCGAGCAACGCCTCCTGGCCGAAGCGCGCCAACTCGTCGGCGCCGATCTCGCCGCGGTGGTGGCCGGCCAGCCGGGCGGCGAAGCCGGCGGTCTGCGCCACCGGGCGGTCGTCGGCCGCGAGGAACTCCCGCACCTCGGGCAGGTCGAGCAGCGCCGCGACCGCCTCCTCGGCCTCCGGGCCCAGGTGGGCGCGGAGGTGCGCGGCCAGCACCTCGGCGGGCCGTGGCGGCCGCCAGTCGACGGACGGCACGTCGCGCAGCACGGCGGAGCTCCCCACCGTCACCACCTGGTAGGCGTCCCGCTTGCGCAGCAGCTCCTGACGGCGCAGCACGTGGTGCTTGGCGAGCGGCCGGCTGCGGCTGGTCGGCAGGTCGTGCGCCACGTACCCGTCGGCCGGCTCCACCTCCCCGACGAGGCTCGTCGGCCCGGCGTCCGGGTCGATCTGGCGGACGTGCGTGGCGCCGACCCGGCGCAGCAGCATCAGCGCGGCGGTGTACCGTCCCGAGCCGTGCTCGCCGCGGAGGACGACGATCCTCGCGGCGCGCAGTTCGGCCAGGGCCTCCTGGAACGCCGGGCCCTCGTGGAAGGCGGCGGCCCTCGCGGCCAGCTCGGCGGCGGGCACCTCCCCCGAGCCGTGCGGCCGTTCGGCGGCCGTGGCGCCGAGGTAGATCTTGTTGCCCATGACGACGTCGCCGGTCACCCGGCCGCCACTGACGCCGTGCTGGTGGCCCGTCACCAGCCCGTCGAAGGACCCCGGGACGTAGTCGTAGAGCTCCTGGCGGGCCGCCCATGCCTCGGTGGGACGCTCCTCGTCCGCCGGCTCCTGCTGCCCGGCCGGCTCCTCGCCGTCCGGGCCGTCGGCCGGCCGCTCGCCCTCGGGCCACTCCGCCTCGCTCACGACCGGTCACCGCCGCGCCGGTCGTCGACGATCTTGTTGCCCATGACGACGTCGCCGCGCACCCGGCCGCCCGTGACGCCGTACTGGTCACCCCTCACCTGGAACGCGCCGACCTGGCCCCGCGCCCCCGGGTCCGCCCGCTCCTCCGCCGGGGCCCGCTCGGCCCGGTCCCGCGGTGGCCCGTCGGTCGCGGGGCGGCCGTGGTACCAGCCGCGCACCTGGCCCTCCTTGCCGGCCGCCGTGAACTCGTGGAACGCGTCCCGCCTGATGCCCCGGTGGTCGTGCCGCACCACGCCCGCGTACACGGCCTCGGAGACGCAGATCACCACGTCCTCCGCCGGGTCGCCGGTGCCGAGACGGCGCCGCAGCTCCGCGCGGAGCGGATCGCTGTCCAGCAGCCGGAACGCCTGGTCCAGGTCCCAGCCGACCACGCCGCCGAGCGCGCCCGGCATCTCGTGGAGCGCCACCTCGCCGGCCGCGAGCACCAGGCGCAGCCGCACCCGGGTGGACTCCGCGGCGATCCGGTTGAAGTCGTGCAGCCGCGCCGGCACCTCGGTGAGCAGGGCGCGCAGCAGCGCCGACTTGGGCACGGCCGGGCTCACCAGCGCCAGCACGCCGTCGCCGCGGTCCTCAAGGCGCTGGTCGGTGCGCTGCACGCCGGCGCTCTCCAGGGCGTACTGCACCACCTCGTACATCTGCTGCCGCCGCACCCGCCGGACGACGTCGTCGCTCCGCCCCGAGCCCTCGATGTCGGCGAGCAGGATGGTCTGGTGCACGGGTTCCGACATGGCGGCCCTCCCACGGCGTTGGCTTTCCGGAGATGAGCAGCCTGGTGCACCGGCGGATCCGCCCGTAGGACGCCGTGCACAGAGTGACTGTGACCGATGACGCAGAACGGGGACGCGGTCGGTGTTCCGGGGTGGTTCAGCCGGGCCGGCTGCCGGCGGCGATGCGCCGCAGCACCTCCGGTTGCACCACCCAGATCCTGCGCCGCGCCGTCACCACCGTGCCGCTCTCCCGCAGCCCGGTGAGCAGTCGGGCGATCGCCTCCCGGGAGGCGCCGACCGAGCCGGCCAGCTCCTGCTGGCTGAGGGGCACGGTGAGCAGCAGCCCGCGCTCGGTGCGGCGGCTGTGCGAGCGGACCAGGTCGAGCAGCAGCACGGCGAGCCGCTCGCGCACCGTCAGCGAGGCGAACTGCAGCGCCCTGCGGTCGCCCGCGCGGATGCGGTCGACGAGCAGCCCGCTCAACTGGTGGTGCGCGGCCGGGTGGTCGGCCAGGTACTTCAGGAACGACTCGCGACTGACGAGCGAGCACTCGGCGCTCTCCAGCGTGGTGACCGTCGCCGAGCGCGGCTCCCCGGACAGGGCGGCGGACTCCCCGACGATGTCCCCCGGCCGGCGGAGCGCGAGCAGCGCCACATAGCCGCGGGCGGCCGCCGCCGTCACCATCAGTCGGCCCCTGAGCACCAGCACCACGTGCGTCGACGGCTCGTGCTGGCGGATCACCTCGGTGCGCGGCTTGAACGTGACGGGCCTGCCGAGCCCGAGCAGGGCCCTGCGCTCGCGGTCCTCCAGCCGGGCGAGATACGGGACGCGGTCGTCGAGCGGCGGGAAGCCGGCCACGTCGGGTAAGTCGATGTCGGCCATGGATGTCCCCCGAGAGTAGTCGCGTGACGCTCCACCGTAGCGGCGGTCGAGGGGGCACACCACAGAGTTCCGGCGACCGGCGGGGCCCGGAAGACGACCGAGGGGCGGGCCCGGTGTGGGCCCGCCCCTCGGCGGTGTAACGAGAGCGGTAGCGGAGGGATTTGAACCCTCGGTGGAGTCACCCCCACACTCGCTTTCGAGGTCTGTTCCCACCTCTCAGGGATCGGTCCGCGACCGTTCAGCACCGTTCGGACCTGCCGGTCCGCGCTCCGGGTGGCCGCCGGTGAACGGCCCCGGACGCGGGTGAATGAGACGGAAACTGAGACGGACGGTGGACGGGCCGAAGCTGTTTGGCTGGAACACCCCGGGCCACGGTCGCGCACGTCAGACGGTGCCCCACCCATTCCGGCACCGGACCGACCGGACAGCCGGACAGGTGGGACACCCCGGGTGTTACAGCTCATGCTCTGCGGTCGGGTGATTGAAGGGGCGAAGACGCCGCCTCGGGGCCATGACAATCAGGTTGTCATGGGGCTTCAGGCGTGAACCTCACATGGTGCCGCGTAGACTGACGCCGCTGCACCGCCCTCCCCGCTCGGCTCCCGGTCTCACTGACCGGGCCCCGCCGGCGGCGGGGAATCGCCCCGCTCTCGCTGCGGGACGAATGGGGAAGGGAGGTGCGGTGATGGCAAGAAGGAAGCGCCGGCAGCGCCACGACGGCGGGCGGTCGTTATGGACCGACGTAGTGATGGCTGCAAGCTCGGTGGCTGGTGCCATCGCGAGATGGTTTGACGCTTTGACGCGCTGAGTCGCGTCCGGTCGGTAGAACCGGGATGCCGTTGTGCGGGCCCGGTTGGGGAGAGTCCGACCGGGCCCGCTCAACATCTCGCGGAGCCGGGTCCGGCTTCGGGTGGCTCCGAAGCCGAACCCGGCTCCAACCCGCGAGTCCTCTGAGCCAGCGCATCAGGAGCCGGAAAGATCACTCGGGATTAAGCGCCTTGACTGTCGTCAGTCTAGCGGCCAAAACGTGCGTTTTAGCCAGGGGCGAGTGATTGGGGTCACGGCGCTCCTTGCGCCTCCCGCATCATGTAGACCGCTTCAGTCCGGTCCCCCGACAAGGTCATGAAGGCCACTTCCACGACTCGGCCGGTGGTGTCCGTCGACGTCCGTTCGATGACGAGTACGGACACGCCGATGGAGATCCCCAGCGTCTCCGCTTCGCCCGCCGTGGGTGGGCGGGCGGTGACGCGCTCCACGGTTCGGTCGAGCTGGATTCCCGCGGTGGCCAGTCGTGACCGGAGATCGTAGGCCCAGGGCCAAGGGCCCGAGGCCGTGACCGGTGAATCCGCGGTGGCCAGGTCCCGAGGCACGTACCCGCGAACGATGCTGTGCGGGGTGCTGCCGCGTCGCCGAATGACATAGACGCACTCGACGATCGGGGTGCCCTCGGGCACTGCCATGAGCCGCGCGACCTCGCCCTGGGCGTCCGTCTCGTATGTGGCAACGTCCGTCTCGATGCTGCCCACGGTCCACCGATCCGGCACGAGATCAGCGTTGGAGTACGTGACCCTGGGTTGAGGGGCGCGGACGAAGGTGCCGCGTCCGTGTTGCCGGTCGATGAGGCCCTCGGCTTGGAGGACGCCGATGGCTTGTCGCAGCGTGGGGAGTCCGACGCTGTACCGCTTGCTGAGCGCGGTCTCGGTGGGCAGGCGGTCACCCGCCCGGTACTTGCCGCTCTGGATCTGGAGCCGTAGGTGATTGGCGATCTTCTGGTAACGGGACATCGCCCGCTCACCGTCCCTTCAGCTGCCGGTACGGCCGCCTGAGTGCCGTGTTCGGCTGCACGCGGTCGACAGACATGAGGGTGGACGGGAGCATGGTGAACGTCTCTCCGGACTCGAACACCAGCCGCTTGGCCCGGCCAGGCAGCGCGATCATGTCGCACACCCGGAGTTCACGGCCGCCGATGGTGACGACGTCGGCGACCTTGATCGTGTCGGCGTTGACGTCCACCGGGATGACGACTCGATAGTTCATGCTCGGCCCCCGCTCAGGCGCGAGGCGCACGGTGGACAGACGACGATGGATCGCCGGGGCTTGCAGTCACTCGCCGAGATGCGCACGACACTCGGCTGTTCCGTGTTGCTCAGGCAGTGGCCGCACAGGTGGATTACTCGTCCGTGGCGGCCGCCGGATAGTGGCAGCAGGATGCGTACTGCCCAGGCGGCGGCACGCTCGATAGGCTCGATCACTGTCATTCAGCTCCCTGATGCTGGTGGCCATGCCCCCGCGCGGCGTAGGGCGCCGTTGCGGGGGCTTTCGTCGATGACGGCCCAAGCGATGTGGCGGTCGTCGATGCCGTTCAGCCCGAACCGGTCGCCGCGTTCGAGTGCGACTAAGAGCGCGCGCCAGCGCTCTGGGGCAACCGGTTCCGAGACGTCCGTCTCGATCCGGATGTGGGTCTGGTGGCGGGTTATGCGCGGCGTGAATCCCCAGGCGGTGAGGCGTGCGGCGATGTCCTGCGCGCGCGAGGCAGGTGCGTGCACGGGGTGCCCTCCATCACTGTGGATCACATACGGTGAAGCTAGTTAACTAGATTAGAGCTAGTGCACTAGATTTGCCATATGCCTGAGCAGCCGCCCTATCTCCGTGTAGCCGACGCTCTCCGGCAGCGCGTCGCGGATGGTGAGTGGTCCCCTGGGGACCGTCTTCCGTCTCGCGCGGTACTGGCCGCTGAGTACGGCGTCGGCGACAACGTCGTCAGGCGAGCTCAGGAGCACCTGATCTCTCAGGGCCTCCTTGAGGGCCGAGCAGGCTCCGGCACCTACGTGGCCGAGCCGCGCGATCGGGTCCGGATGGTGCGGTCGTTCAGCCGCGAACATCGGGGTGGCTCACCGTTCCGCGCGGACATGGCAGCCCTTGGCAAGGCCGCTACGTGGGAGCACCGGACGGAAGCGAAGGTGCCCGCGCCCGCAGCGATCGCGGCGCGGCTCGGGATCGAGGCCGGCGGCCTGGCGGTACGCACCGAATACGAGTTCATGGCGGACGGGAAGCCGGTGCAGCTCTCCACGAGCTGGGAGCCCTACGCGATCACCGGCGGCACCATCGTGGTGCTGCCTGAGGGCGGGCCCTACGCGGGCAAGGGAGTCGTGGAGCGCATGGCCGCCATCGACATCGTGGTCAGTCATGCCGTGGAACAGCCGGAACCGCGCCAGGCGGCGCCCGAGGAGGCGAACCTCCTTGGCGTGCAGCGCGGTTCCCTGGTGACACATATCGTGCGGACCTATTACGACGTTGACGGCCGCCCGGTCGAGACGGCCGACATTATCGTTCCGGTTTCCCGTTGTGAAATCGTCTACGAATTTCCTATCGACAGACCGTAGACGTAGGTGGGTTTGTTAGCCGGAGACCGCCGAGGCGGATCCGGTGAAACGCCACTGCGCGAGTTCGGCCAGCGCAAGCGCTCGGGTCTCCGCGACGGAAGCACGCGCTTCGCGTTCTTCGCTGTCGGAGTGCGCTGCCTGGCCGGTGCTCTGCCCCGGCCACTTACGGTAGAGCAGTCCTGTTTCTCGAATGAACCAGCCGCGGCTGACCGCATTGAGTGCCAGAAGTAGCCCAGTGTCTTCTGATGCTGGCAGTGCCATCCACCCGCCCAGGGCAAAGACGAGTTCGCGCCGCATGCAGAGCGAACCCGGGATGACTGGGGGGAGGTAGTTGTGCGCTTTCCAGTGGGGCAAAACCGAGCCTTGCTCAATCGGCCCGCTTGGCGGGTCGTCGAAGGCGACCGTGGAGCCATCGGGGAGTAGATCGAGGGCGCTTGAGGTGGTCCAGCCGATATCCGGATTCTCCAGGAGTATGGCCAGGTCCCGCGCCAACGTGCCCGGGGGCAGGATGTCGTCCGAGTCCAAGACCTTGATGAACTCCCCCGTGGCGCGTGAGAGTCCCAAGGTCCGAGCCACCGCAGCACCACCGCGCCTGCCTTGAGCGAAGCTGACGCGCGGATCGTCCGGCACGAACTCCGACACGGCGTCCGTCGTGCCGTCTTCCTGGATCACCCACTGCCAGGCCCAGCCGTCCGGCAGCTCTTGCTCACACAGCGATCGGTAGGCGTCGGGAAGGAAATGGGCACTCGGTCCGTGAACGGCGGTGATGACAGAGATGGTGCGTGTCATGGTCACCACCGCGCCAGGGGGGTGACGAACGTCAACTCCGTGCGGTCGCCCGGCAATATCACGTCGGCGACTTCCACAACTCGGCCGGTCACGTCGATGCACATCTTGCGCAGCTCCATCACGGCCATGCCTGGTGACATACCCAATGCCTTGGCCTCTTCCTGGGTTGGTGGGCGAGCGGCGGTAATCCGCTCAATAACACGGTCGATTTCGATGCCGACTGTGAGCAATTGATTCTGTGTTCCGCCGGGCCACGGCTCCTTTGTCTCGTCCAGAAGGTCGGGGTTCTTCTCGATGTGTTCCCGGACGAGATAGGAATGGGAGACGTTGAACGGTGCTGGTTCCTTTTCGTATCGAGTCTGGTAGACGCGTTCCAGCAGCCGGGTTCCCACGGGTACGTCAAAGGCCGATGCGAGATCCTCGTTCGCGTCTCGCTCGCGGAACTTGGCGCTGAACACGAGTTCGTGGACGGTCAGCCCCGTGTCATGCTCGGTGGCTCCGGTCTGCTCGCGCTCCGTCAGGGACTCCCGGGCGCGGTCCTTCTCCCACTGGTGCCGCTCGTTGGTTCGGCGCACGACCTTCCTGGGCACGCGAACGAACGTGCCGCGTCCGTGCTGCTTGTCGATCAGGCCCTCGGTGAGCAGTACGTCGAGAGCCTGCCGGATCGTGGGCCCGCCCTTCCGGTAGCTCTGCTTCAACTCCTCTTCGGAGGGGAGACGGTCACCGGGGCGCCATGTGCCCGCTTGGATCTGCTGCCGCAGATCGTCGGCGATCTCCTCGTATGCCTTGGGCATCTGCTGCTCACCTTCCTCATCAGCACCCGCCGTGCTGGCTGTGCGCGGCTCCTCGCGTGGGCGGGGGCGGGCACGTCTCAGGATAAGTCCTCAAGAGGACTTGACGACCCTGTGTGCGGGACGTCATAGTCTTCGACAACTCCTCAAGAGGAGTTGATGACTTGACCTCTTGAGGATCCAAGTCCCGTGCTGCTCAGTCGCCTTCAAGGGGGAGTCTCATGCGCATCTCGATCGGTGACGTGGTCCGGATCAAGAGTGACCAGACCCTCGGCACGGTGGTGAGCATCACCACCGTGGGCAGGGGTGCCATCGTTCACCTGCACACCAACGGCCTCGGTTCGCGCGTGGTCGCGCCGCAGAACCTTGAGCGCGTGGCCAGGGCTTACAAGCCCATGACCGCCGGCCGGAGCATCGCCACCCTGGCTTTCCTGGTGATCGGCCTGGTGATCGCCGTCCTCACCGCGCGGTCCGTGTACGCGCTCGGGGCCGGCCTCCCGCTGACCGCTTTCGTCGCCCTGGCGTCAGGGGTGACGGTCGCGAACTTCCTCACCGAGTTCTTCAACCGCTCGCGCGCGGTTCGGCTCTGACGCTCAACCCGGGCCGGCGGCACTCCCGCCAAGGTCTCCCGCCGGCCCGGTTCATCCCTTCCTCCACCACCACCCCGATCAGGAGTGATCGATGCAGTCGCTCTACGAGGAACTTTTCCTGGGCCCGCTGGGCCAGGAATCGGCCGACGACCGCAAGGCGCGTGTCGCGGCGGCCCGTGACGTGCTGGCCCACCTGCGCGAGTCGGCCGAGGACGACCAGATCAGTGCGGCCGACGCGGCCTACGCCGAGGCGCTGTCCCGCGCGGTGCGGTTGCGCCCGCGCTCCCGCCGTCAGGCGCTGCGGGGTGCCGCGTGAGGAACCTGCCGTCGCGTGACATCGACAGCGCGCTGACCGACGCCTACAACGAGGCACAGAGCCAGATCGCGCGAACCGACGCCAAGACCGCGAACCTGACGACCTTCATCGGTCTGCTGCTGACCGGGGTGACCGTGGCCGCCGGGGCCATGTCCCTGCCGCCTGCCGCGCGGATCGTCGGTGGCCTCGGGGTGGCGACCTTGATGGTCGCCGGTGGTCTCCTGCTGTGGGTGGCCCGCCCGAGGCTCAAGCCCCGCACGCCTGGGACGTTCCCGCACTGGGCCAGGCTCAGCGCTGAGCAGTTGCTCACCGCGCTGACCATCGACAACCGCGCCGAGGCCGTGGTGACGCTGGCCAAGCTGGCCGAGGCCAAGCACGAACGCGTTCAGCGCGCGGTTGACCTCACCCTCGCTGCCGGTGGACTTCTCGCCATCGCGGCCCTGATCGCGATCGGGGGCGCGCTGTGAGCGAATCCCGAATGGCGGGCCGCTGTGTCGCGGCTCACCCGCATGATCCGACCGGTTGTGAGGGTGCGCGGGATGTAGTGCGGATCGTGGACCAGCACGGCACCTCGGTGCTGGCGTGCGTCCACCATGGCGCCCGTCTGTACGCCTCGCTCATCCGGCCGCGCGTCTACCCGCTACCCGGGAACGACCAAGCGGCCATCGAGGTCTACCGGCGCGCCCAGGACCTCCCCCCGTTTTGCTGGACGACCGAGAACGGCGGTGGTGCGAGGTGAGGCGCGACGTTGCGGCGATCCAGTCGGCTGAGCGCGCGTTGAACGTCGGGACGTGGGCGATCGTGTGCGGCGCGATGCTCTACAGCGTCTTGACCGTCACGCCGTTGATGCTGCGGCACACCCCGGCCGGGTGGGAGTTGACGGCGCCGATCCTTCCGATCGTGGTCGACGCGGCCGTGGTCATCGTTGTCCGTCTCGACGCGGTGCTGGCCCGTTTGGAGGCCAAGGGTGGCGCGTGGCCGTTGCTGTTGCGGTGGATGACCGGCCTGATGACCCTCGGCCTCAACACGGCTGATTCCGCGCTCAAGGGCGATCCGGTCGGGGTGGCCGTCCACTCCGTGGCGCCGCTCCTGTTGATCGTCACGGCGGAGACCAGCCTCTCCTACCGGCGGGCGATCGCCGCTGCACTGGCCCGGATCGACGCTGAGGAGCGTGCCGAGCGCGAGCGTGAACGCGCTGAGCGGCAGGCGCGTGAACAGGCGGCACGCGAGGAGCGCGAGCGTGAACAGGCCGCTGCCGAGCGGCGTGAACAGCAGGCTCGTGAACAGGCTCGGGAGGAGCGCGAGCACGCCGCACGGCTGGAAGCTGAACGCGCCGATCGCGAAGCGGCACGGGCGCGTGAGGAGCGTGAACACGCCGCCCGGATGGAGCGTGAACGCCTCGCTCACCAGGCCGACCGGGAACGTGAGGCGCGCGAGCACGCTGACCGCCTGCGGCAACAGCAGGAAGAGCACGCCCGGCAGGAGGCAGAGCGGCGCGAGCGGGAACAGCAGGTTCAGCGCCAGTATGCGGCCCGCGAACGCCGTGAACAGGCCGCGTCTCGCCCCGCCCGCCCGGTCGTTCATGAACAGCCCGAGGGTGTTCATGACGCCTCTGAGTCCGGTGCCGATGAACACGGCGAGACCGCTCCGGCGGTGCCGGGGCCGGAGCGTGAACGCACGAAGATGCCCGAGCCCATGGCCCGGCAGACCATCGTGAACGCCGCCCCCAACGCCACGGTGCGCGACCTGGCCAACCTCACTGGCTGGTCCGTCGGGTGGGTATCCGCTCGCCTCTCTGAGGCTCGTTCGAGCACGCCCCAACCGGAGCCGATCGGCGCGACGCGCTGACCGCCCGATCCGCTCCACAGCATCCCCGGGGCCCGGTCACGACCGACCAAAGCAGCGGCCGGGCCCCGGTGCGTCCCTCATCCATGAGAAGGGGAACCCTCAGTGAATCACGAGGAAGAGAACGAACTCTTTGCCCGACTCGAAGCCGAACTGAAGGGCGGTCCGACCGGCCGCGCCGATCGGCCGATCGAGTCGGCCGACCCGACTCGGACCGTCATCGTCGACGGTCCCGAGTCGGATCGGTCCGGGCTCTGGGAACGGATCCGCCGGGCCCGTCGTCGGGCGATCATTCCAGCCTGGGCCAGGTCGCGGACCGAACTCCTCGCGGCGGCCCGGTGGTTGGCCGGGTACAGCGGTCACGTGACCGGCTATCACGCCGTTCGCAGCCCGGTCTACGCGGTCCGCTTGGCGCTCCGCTCTCCGGCCGGCCTGGCCAAGTTCGTCGGGTCCGTGGGCCGTTGGCTGTCGGACGCCGAGGGCGGGCCGGTGCGGGCGGCGGCCGTGCGGGCCGAGAACGCGCACGAGTACCTTCGGCTCTCGCAGCAGCGGGACGCACGGGTCCGGGCCCGCGCCCTGCTGTTCGTCGTCGGATCGGTCGCCGGGATCGGATCGGCGATGGCGCTCTGGGTGCTGGCCCCGACCTGGCTCACCGTGGCCGCCGGGGCGGCGATCACCTTCGCCCTCGGCTGGCACGGTGCGCCCGCCGACGCGCCGCTGATCCACCGGGCCGTCGAGCGTCCCCGGGCTGACAAGCTGACGTCCGACATGGTGCTCAGGGCCCTTGGGTCTCTCGGCATCAGCGCCATCAACCAGGCTCAGGCCAAGGGCCGTGACGGGTTGGCGTTCGTCGCCCCGATCACCCGCGACGGCCCCGGATGGCGGGCCGAAGGTGACCTTCCCTTCGGCGTCACGGCCGTGGACGTCATCGACCGCCGGGAGCGTCTGGCGTCCGGTCTCCGCCGCCCGCTGGGGTGCGTGTGGCCGGAGGGGGTGCCCGAGGAGCACACCGGCCGCCTGGTGCTGTGGGTCGGGGATCAGGACATGTCCAAGGCGAAGCAACCGGCGTGGCCGCTGGCCAAGACGGGACAGGTGAACCTGTTCAAGCCGGTGGCCTGGGCGACCGATCAGCGTGGCCGGTGGGTTGACCTCACGCTCATGTACATCGCGGGCATCATCGGCGCGATTCCCCGCATGGGGAAGACGTTCCTTCTCCGCCTGCTGCTGTTGATCGCCGCGTTGGACCCGCGCGCCGAGCTGCACACCTTCGACTTGAAGGGCACCGGCGACCTTGACCCGGTCGGCGATCGAGTCTCCTACCGGCACCGGGCCGGCGATGACGAGGACGACATCGCGTACATCCTGGCCGACCTGCGCGAGGTGCGTGCCGAGATGCGGCGGCGGACGAAGGTGATCCGGAACCTGCCTCGGGACCTGTGCCCGGAGTCCAAGGTCACCAGCGAACTGGCCGACAAGAAGGAGCTTGGGCTCCACCCGATCGTGATCGGCGTGGACGAGTGCCAGGTGTTGTTCGAACACCCCAAGCACGGCGCCGAGTTCGAAGAGATCTGCACCGACCTGGTGAAGCGTGGTCCGGCCACCGGCATCGTGCTGCTACTCGCCACGCAGCGGCCGGACGCCAAGTCGTTGCCCACCGGGATCAGTGCCAACGCCTCGGCCCGGTTCTGCCTCAAGGTCATGAGCCAGATCGAGAACGACATGATCCTTGGCACCTCGGCCTACAAGCGTGGCGTCCGCGCGACCATGTTCGCCTGGGCCGACAAGGGCATCGCCTACTTCCTTGGCGAGGGGGCCGACGCCCGGATCGTGCGGGCCGTGTTCATCGACGCCGTGATGGCGGACCGTGTCGCGCTGCGTGCCCGCGCCCTGCGCGTGCTCGCCGGGACGTTGGCCGGACATGCGGCCGGCGAGGCGGCCGAGCCGGAGACCGGGCCCGGCTATGACCTCCTGGCCGACATCCTTGCCGTGATGCCGGCGGCCGAGCCGAAGCTGTGGAACGAAACGGTGGTCGGCCGCCTGGCCGTGCTGCGCCCGGACGTCTACGCCGAGTGGGGGCCGGAGCAACTGACCGCCGCGCTCAAGCCGTTCGGCGTCAGCACCGGCCAGGTGTGGGGCAAGGTCGACGATCGCGACCGGAAGGGCGCCAACCGGCGCGGCATCAAGCGCGCCGACATCACCACCGTCATTGCTCAGCGTGATGGGAATCGGGACGCGGCATAGCCGATCACGGCCGCTAGACCTAGCGGCCACCCCCGCTAGGTCTAGCGCTGCCGCTAGCGCGTCAAACCCTCGCTGATCAGGGCGCTAGTCGCTAGCGCCCTGCCCCAGACCATACCCGGATGCTCCCATGGAAGGGCCTCGATGACCCCCGCCGCGAATGCTAGCCTCGCGCTCCTTGTCGTCACTCTTGGTTATTTCGCTCTCTGTGCCGTCAGCCCGTTCGGCCGCTGCCGCAAGTGCGACGGGATCGGCTTCCGGCTCACCGTGACGCGCGCCGGACGGCCCAGGCGCGGCCGTGACTGCCGCCGCTGCAAGGGCGTCGGGCTCCGGATCCGTACCGGTCGACGTGTGCTGAACCACCTCGGGCGCATCCGCCGGAACGCCAACCGCTGACCGCTCCTCCCAACCCATCAAGGAGACAGCACGTGATCACCATGTCCCTGGTCGTCGTCTTCGGCGTCCTGGTCGGCTTCCTGCTGAAGTTCCGTGCCCTGGGCGTCGGCGGCTTCCTGGCCGCCGCCCTCTTCGGCTTCTACCTGGCCCAGACCGGGGCGGCGGACACCATCAATGACGTGACCCGCGCCGTGGTCGACGCCGTGTCGTCCATTGGCTCGACCGGTGGCCAGTCGTGAGCGACCGCATCACGCTCATGGCCGCCGCCGAACTCCGCGACGCCCTTGACGCCCATCGGCGGGGGGACCCCGTCGCGGCGGCCGCCGCCCTGATGAACATCGACGCCGAGTCCTGGGCGGCCATCGAACGGCGCCTGGCCGTGCTGGGTGGCAGCCTCGCCGAGCTCCTGGCCGTGGTCGCCGAACGGCGCCGCTGACGTCACGCGGTGCGGCGGATCTCCCGCCAAGGTCACCCGCCGCACCGCCCTTCCTCCACTCCATCCGAAGACAGAAGAGGAGACATCCAGCATGACGCACTCCGTCATGTCCCGTCAGGGCAACTCGGCCCTTGATACCGCCGCGCGCGGCGGCCACGTCTTCCCGCTCATCCCGGGCAGCAAGCGCCCCGCCATCAGCCGATGGGAAGTGCGAGCCACCACCGACCCGGAGCGAATCGGCCGGTGCTGGGGGCACGGCCCCTACAACATCGGACTCGCCACCGGTCCGTCTCGCTTGGTCGTCGTCGACCTGGACGTGCCCAAGCCTGGCGAAGACGGCCCGCACGGGGCGACGAATCTGGCTGAGCTGTGCGAGCGGCACGGCCGCCCGTTCCCTGGCGACACCTTCACCGTCGCCACCCCGAGCGGAGGCAGGCACCTCTACTTCACGGCGCCCCCGGGCGCGGCCCTACGCAACACCGCCGGGAAGCTGGCCCCGAAGGTGGACACCCGGGCTGGCGGTGGCTACGTGGTCGCCCCCGGCAGCTTCGTCGACGGCCGCGTCTACGAGCCCGTACGAGACGTTCCCGTGGCCCCGTTGCCCGCCTGGCTCGCCCGACTTCTGGCCCCTGCGCCGTTGCCCCCGCAGCGGGCCGTGTCGGTGCCGCTGAAGGGCACCGACCGCCGCACCACCTACCTTCGCGCGGCGGTCAAGGCCGAGTTGGCCCGGGTCACCGGCTCGGCCGCCGACGAACACAACCGGGACCTCTTCCGGGCGTCGGTCGCCCTCGGCCAGCTGGTTGCCGGGGGAGCGCTGAACGCCAGCGAGGTGGCCGCCTGGCTCACGGATGCCGCCGCCAGCGTCGGCCAGAAGCCGGGCGAGACGGCCCGCACGATCGCGTCCGGCTTCCGCATCGGAGCCAGGCGCCCCCGGACGGTGGCGTCATGAGCCACCTGGAACCCGCGCAGCAGCGGATCCGTACCGCCTGGACGGCCGACGAACTGATGGGAATGGAGTTTCCGGAACCGCGGTGGGCCGTGCCCGGGATCCTGGCCGAGGGGGTCAACCTGTTGGCAGGGCCTCCGAAGGTGGGTAAGTCCTGGCTCTCCCTCGGCCTGGGCCTGGCCGTGGCCGCCGGTGGCCAGGCGTTCGACACGGTGCCGGTGGAGGGCGGCCCGGTGCTCTATCTGGCCCTTGAGGACACGCCCCGCCGACTTCAGACCCGTATGCGGAAGATGCTCGGCGGCCAACCGGCGCCCGCCGGGCTCACGCTGGCTACCGCCTGCCCGCCGCTTCCCCAGGGCGGGGCCGAGGCCATCGCGCAATGGGTGGAGCGCAACCCGGACGCGCGCATGGTCATCATCGACGTCTTCGCCAAGATGCGCGGCGCCTCCATGCCGGGAGCCTCGGCCTATGACGCGGACTACGCGGCCGTTGGCCATGCCAAGCGCGTGGCCGACCACTACGGCATCGCCGTGGTCCTAGTCCACCACGTCCGCAAGGCCGCGTCGGACGACTTCCTGAGCGAGGTGTCGGGCACCAACGGCCTGGCCGGGGCAGCGGACGCCACGCTCGTCCTCAAGCGCGCCCGGGGCCAGGCGGACGGCGTCCTGCACGTCACCGGCCGGGACGTCGACGAAGCCGAGTACGCGCTCCGCTTCCACTCCGCCGCCGGAGCCTGGCAGCTTCTCGACGGTCCGGCCGCCGACCACACCATCGGCGACACCCGCGCCGCCATCCTCCGCCACGTCCGCGAACACCCCGGGGTCAAGCCCAAGGACATCGCGACCGCGCTCCCCGGCATGGACGCCGACACCATCCGCCGCACCTGCTCCCGCATGGCCGCCGACGGCCAGCTCACCAAGGACACCAAGGGCCGCTACTTCCCCGATATCGACTCCAAGCACGACGACCTGTCCGGGCTGTCCCACCTGTCCGACCGTCCGGCCGCCGAGGAGAGCGAGAGGAACGCCCAGTGACCGAACCGGATGCCACGCTCATGCTGCTCACCGTCGAAGAGGCCGCCCGCCGGCTCAGCATCGGCCGTACCACGTGCTTCGCCCTGATCGGCTCCGGCGAACTGGAGTCCGTACCCGTGGGCCGACTCCGCCGGGTGCCCGCCGACGCCGTGCGCGACTACGTGACGCGGCTCCGCGCCACCAACCGCACCACCGCCCCTGCGACCGCTACCGCCGCCTGAGGAATCCGCCATGGCAGAGAACAAGCGCACGCGTCAGCCCAACGGCCGGTCGTCCATCTACCTCGGCAGGGACGGGAAGTGGCACGGCCGGGTGACGGTCGGGATCCGCGACGACGGGAAGCCCGACCGGCGCCACGTGGAACGCAAGACCAAGGCCGAGGTGACCGAGGCCGTGAAGGAGCTGGAGAGGCAGCGCGACACGGGCAAGGTGCGGAAGGTCGGGCAGCGGTGGACCGTCGCCACCTGGCTGACCCACTGGATTGAGACGATCGCCCCGCTCGCGGTCAACGAGAACACGATGGTGGGCTACGGCGTGGCCGTCCGGAAGCACCTGATCCCCGGCCTTGGGGCACACCGCCTCGACCGCCTCAAGCCGGAGCACATCGAACGCTTTTACGCCAAGATGCAGGAGAACGGCAGCAAGGCGGCCACGGCCCATCAGGTGCATCGCACCTTCCGCACGGCGCTGAACGCGGCCGTGCGCCGGAACCACCTCGCCGAGAACCCGGTACGGCTCGCCATTCCGCCCCGGGTGGATGAGGACGAGATCGAGCCCTACACGGTCGCCGAGGTTCGGCGCATCCTGGCCGCCGCCGACCGCCGCCGGAACTCGGCCCGCTGGGCGGTGGCGCTGGCCCTGGGGCTCCGGCAGGGGGAAGCCCTGGGCCTGAAGTGGTCGGATGTCGACCTGGCCAACGGCGTCCTCTACGTCCGCCGCAGCCGCCGGCGGCCCCGGTACGCGCACGGCTGCGGCGAGACGTGCGGCCGGAAGGCTGGCTACTGCCCCGAGCGGCGCCGCACCAACCCGGAGACGGCCAACACCAAATCCCGCGCCGGCCGCCGGGCGGTGGGCCTGCCGCCGCAGCTTGTCGAACTCCTGCGCCAGCACCGGGCCCGGCAGGAAGCGGAGCGCCAGGCGGCCGGCGAACAGTGGAACGAAGAGGGATGGCTCTTCGCCACGCCGACCGGCCGGGGGACGTCGCCCAGGACTGACTACGACGACTGGAAGGAGCTCCTGCGCGCGGCCAAGGTCCGAGACGGCCGCCTGCATGACGCACGCCACACCGCTGCCACGGTGCTGCTGATCCTGGGCGTGTCCGAACGAGCGGTCATGGGCCTGATGGGGTGGTCGTCCACCTCCATGGCCGCCCGGTATCAGCACATGGTCGACTCGGTGCGCAGCAGCGTGGCCGCGAAGGTGGATGGGCTGATCTGGCAGCCGGATCACGGCTCAGGACGCGACGGGGAGAACACGCCAGACGCACCGAACGGGTGGTGAGCTGAGAGGCGGACTGGATGCCAGTCCGCCTCTGGCGCTAGCCGGGCATCCTGCATACATGGATCAGGGCATAGCCGCTGTCTTAGCTGGCATCACAGGGCTCCTCGGGGCCGCAATCGGTGGCTTCGCGGCTGCGTGGGGCGCTCGTATCGGCGCGGAGACGGCAGCGCGGGCTTCGGCCCAGCAGGTCCGCGACCAAGCCCAGGTAGACCACGACCATTGGCTTCGTGGACAACGCCTGGAAGCGTGGCGTGCCTTGCTTGCGCGGTACGACGAGTACGCCATAGTCGCGTCGAACATGACGAGAGTGCTTGAGGGTGAGATCTCCGGTTCTTCGGGCATCGGAGCGGAGTTCGGTGGGAAGGCGCATGAGCTCACGCAGGCATACTTCCTCGTCCGTCTGTTGGGCCCCGACACCGTGCGTGAAGCAGCGTTGCAGCTTCGGCGAGGGGTGCAAGATCACTTCGATTGCGTTAACGAGTGGACGGATGTGCTCCTCGGCATGGACGGCCGGGCGGTGGCTGCCCTCCAAGCCGAGGAGGAAGAGCTCCGCAACCGGTTGGGGGCGCTACACGATGCCTTGGTGGAGCAAGTGACGGGCAACTTGGCCAGCGCTCCGAGTGGGCGCTGAGCGGCGGATCTATCGACTGAGACGGAAACTGAGACGGACGCGCCGAGGGGCGGCCCCTGTTGGGGCCGCCCCTCGGCGTGTGTGCTGCTCACAGCGGTAGCGGAGGGATTTGAACCCTCGGTGGAGTCACCCCCACACTCGCTTTCGAGGCGAGCTCCTTCGGCCGCTCGGACACGCTACCGGGAGGAAGCCTATCCCACCCGGGGCGCTGGGCCGAAACCGGATACGGGTCAGCGGGTGCGGAAGAAGTCGGTGAGGAGCCGCCCGCAGTCCTCGGCGAGGACGGAGCCGATCACCTCGGGGCGGTGGTTGAGGCGGCGGTCGCGGACGACGTCCCAGAGGGAGCCCGCGGCGCCGGCCTTGGCGTCGACGGCGCCGTAGACCACGCGGTCGACGCGGGCCAGCACACTGGCGCCGGCGCACATGGTGCACGGCTCCAGCGTGACGACCAGCGTGCAGCCGGCAAGCCGCCAGTCCCCCGTGGTGGCGGCCGCCGCGCGCAGCGCGAGCACCTCGGCGTGCGCGGTGGGATCGCCGGTGGCCTCGCGCGCGTTGCGGCCCAGGCCGAGCGGCTCGCCCTCGGGGCCGCCGGGGCCGAGCAGCACCGCGCCGACCGGCACGTCGCCCGTCTCCAGCGCCGCGGCGGCCTGGGCGAGCGCCTGGCGCATCGCCGGCCGCCACGGGTCGCGCAGCGGATCGGTCACGTCCCGGTCGTCACTCGCGTCACCTGATGGCCTCCAGCAGCTCGGCGCAGCCGAGCGCGTCGGCGATGTCACCCAGGGCGTCGTCCGGGGTGAGCTTCAACACGGTGACGGCGTCGATGCCGAAGTCGGCCAGCAGGCCGGCCTCGCCGACCGGGCCGCTCGGCACGGCGTCGGGGCTCACCGAGTCGTCGTCCTCGACGGGGCCGTCCTCCGTGCCGTCGAGGTCCAGCTGCTCGAGGGCGTCCGCGGCCTCCGGCTCGCGGCCGAGGAGCTCGTCGGTCAGCAGGATCTCTCCGTAGGCGCTCCGCTTGGCGCGGGTGCCGTCGGAGACGAAGACGCGCGGGTCGTCCTCGCCGTCCACGCGGACGAGGCCGAACCAGGCGCCCTCCTGCCCGACGTAGACGAGCACCGTGTCGTCGTCACTGGCGGCGGATTCGCGGGCCAACTCGGCCAACTCGTCCAGGGTCTCGACCTCGTCGAGCTCTGTATCGCTCGCTTCCCAACCATCATCGGTCCGCGCGAGCAGTGCGGCGAAATACACCGTGACTCTCCCCACTCGGTTCGGCAGTGCCACCTGCATCGTGGCAGAAAAGGGGTGAGCTGTCGGGTAACTCGACAGTTCACCAATGGAATGTTCGCTTGCGCTGGGCTCAGCGCAGACGGATACGGACGCGGCGCGGCTGGCGTGCGGGCATATGCCCCCGCCTTCCTCCATGCACCACTCTCCACGTCGCCGCCGTCCTTTGTCCACCGGGGGGTCACAACGGGAAACCCGCCGGTCAGTCCTGGGGTGTCGGAGGCGTTCGGTACTGTCGACGGCATGCGGACCCATGTCGTCGACCACCCGCTGGTGGCGCACAAGCTGACCACGCTGCGCGATGCGCGTACCGACTCCCCTACGTTCCGGCGGTTGGCCGACGAACTCGTCACCTTGCTGGCATATGAAGCGACCCGTGACGTCCGCACCGAGCTGGTGGACATCACCACGCCGGTCGCGGAGACCACGGGCGTGCGACTCTCCCATCCCCGTCCGCTGGTCGTGCCGATCATACGGGCCGGTCTCGGCATGCTCGACGGCATGGTCCGGTTGCTGCCGACGGCCGAGGTGGGCTTCCTCGGCATGATCAGGGACGAGGAGACGCTGCAGGCCTCGACGTACGCGAACCGCATGCCGGAGGACCTGTCGGGGCGCCAGGTGTACGTGCTCGACCCGATGCTGGCCACCGGCGGCACGCTGGTCGCGGCGATCCGCGAGCTCATAGGGCGCGGCGCGGACGATGTGACGGTCCTGTGCCTGCTGGCGGCGCCCGAGGGCGTGGAGCGGCTCGAGGTGGAGCTGTCGGGCGCGCCGGTGACGGTGGTCACGGGCGCCCTCGACGAGCGGTTGAACGAGCAGGGTTTCATCGTCCCGGGCCTCGGCGACGCGGGCGACCGCATGTACGGCACGGTGTCCTGACTGGCGGCTTCGGCGACCGTCCGGCAGGCTCAGCAGGCGGGTGCGTCGGCCTCGTCCGGTTCCTCGGTGGGGGTGGGCCGGGGCTCCGCGAGTTCGGCGAGGCGGCGTTCGGCCTCGCGTTCCGCCGTCAGCTCCTCGAACTCCTCGCCGATGACCAGGTCGACGGACTCGGGGGTGTTCGCCCGCTGGCCCGGGCGGTTCTGGTCGGTCTCGGCGCCTTCGAGCTGGGTGGCGAGGACGGTCAGCGCGCCGGCCTCCTCGGCGGCCGTGGTGCCGAGCAGCAGCCCGGGGCCCTCGACCTTGCCGTCCAGCTCCTCGGGCGCGTTGGCGACCTCGCCGATGGTGAAGCCGCGTTCGGCGAGCGCGTCGGCCGTGGCCTGGGCCAGGCCGGTCCGCGAGGTGGCGTTGAGCACGTTGACGGTGATCGCGGAGGGTTCCGGCAGGTCGACGGTTGGTTGTTCCGGCTGCTCGGGCGCGCAGTTGGCCCCGGACTGGGGGCGCCCCGAGGTGGCGGGGGAGGTGCGCTCGGTGTCCTCGTCGCCGGAGAAGACGTCGACGAGCTGCAGCGTCCCGTAGCCGAGCAGGCCGAGCACGCTGGTGACGGTGAGGGCGGCGAGAGCTTTCCTGCGGCGGCGCGGGCGGCGCATCCGCGGGTAATGGTTGCCCGTGACGCGGAACTTCTTGCCGCCCATGCCAGGGGGCGTCAGCATGCTCATGGCCGCAGCGTAGCCACGCCCGCGACCCGAGCCCAATAAATGATCTGCTGAAAGGATCGCGCCTCCCTGAAACGGCGCAGTCCTGAAACGGCGCAGTCGCGAACGGATCCGGGGGAAGGGGTCAGTCGAGTTCGAGCACGCGGGCGTGCAGCACCTGGCGCTGCTGGAGGGCCGCCCGCACGGCCCGGTGCAGCCCGTCCTCCAGGTAGAGGTCGCCCTGCCACTTCACGACATGGGCGAAGAGGTCCCCGTAGAAGGTCGAGTCCTCGGCGAGCAGCGTCTCGAGGTCGAGCTGCTGCTTGGTGGTGACGAGCTGGTCAAGACGCACGGGGCGCGGGGCGACGTCTGCCCACTGCCGGGTGTTGTCCCGGCCGTGGTCAGGGTACGGCCGTCCGTTGCCGATGCGCTTGAAGATCACACGGAGAGCCTACCGGGCAGGGCCCTTCCCCCGCAGCCTCGTGTCAGGGTGACGTATCGGGCAATCGCGTCGCGTAGCGGCCGACGGAGTGGGCGATCGCCTTCACGTTCGCATCGAGCGCGGTTCGGCCGATGTTGTCGAGATCGTCACAGGACGCGTGGTAGCAGGGGTCGTACGGGGCCTCCGCGGTGCCGCCCCAGAGCTCGGTCTCGGCGGCCGACTTCAGGCCCTCGGCGCCGGTGAAGGTGCCGCCGGCCGGGATGCCGGCGTCGAGGAAGGGGCCGTAGTCGCTGCGGCCGTCGAACGGGGTGGGGCGGGCCGGCAGGCCGCGGTCGCCGAGGAAGGCGGTGAGGTCGTCGGCGATGGCCGCGGAGACCGGGTCGTCGCGTTCGGCGTCCGCGTCGTAGACGAAGAGGCCGTGGTTGGGTGACGCGATCATGTCGAAGTTCAGGTAGAGCGCGATCCGCTCCCGCTCCGCCTCGGGGAGCGCGGCGACGTAGTGCTCCGAGCCGAGCAGTCCCAGCTCCTCGGCCGACCAGAAGGCGAAGCGCGTCCGGTGCTCGGCGAGCTCGCCGGCCGGGTCGAGCTCGGCCAGGCGCAGCGCGGTCTCCAGCAGCCCGGCCGAGCCCGAGCCGTTGTCGTTGAGGCCGGGGCCGGCGAGCACCGAGTCCAGGTGGGCGCCGGCCATCACCACGGAGTCCGGGTCGCCCACCGGCGACTCGGCCACCACGTTGACGGTCTCGCGCTCCTCCGCCAGCTCCTCGATCTCCAGGCGCAGCGTCACCTCGTCGCCGGCGGCCAGCTCGGCGGCGAGGGCGAGGCCGTCCTCCTGGGAGACCGTCCCGGCCGGGATCAGCCCGGCGGCCGGCTCGCCGAGGGTGCCGGAGAGCGCGCCGGGCGCGTTGTTGTGCACGACGGCGCCCAGCGCGCCGGCGTCCGCCGCGTGGGCGACCTTCTGCGCGAAGGTGCAGCCGCCGCGCTCGATCAGCGCGATGCGCGCGCCGGTCGGGAAGCCGGCGTCGAAGTCCTCCGGCTCGCAGCCGTCGCCGGCGTCGGCGAGCGGCGCCTGGACGCCGCCGGCCGGGGTGTTGGCGGTGTACGACAGCAGCCGCAGCGGGATGTCGCGCTCCGCCGGGGTGAGTTGGGTGAGCCGCTCGGTGACCGGCTCGCGGTAGGGGAAGGCGAAGCGCTGGTAGGTGACGTCGTAGCCGGCATCGGCGAGCAGCGCGCCGACGTAGCGGGCCGAGCGTTCGTGGCCCGGGGTGCCGGCGGCGCGGTTGCCGTCCGCCCCGTCGGCGATGCGCTGGAGGGCGGCCAGGTGGCGGGTGGCGCCGTCGGCCGTGGTGGCGGCCACCAGGAGGCCCGACAGGGAGGGTTCGGCGGCGGCCGGCGAGGAGGGCTGGAGGGCGAGGGTGAGGGCGGTGGCCGCGGCCAGCGCGGCGGCGGTGATTCCTGTCACAAAATGTGACGTTAGCGCAGGGTATGCCCCGATCTCGGGATCCGAGATCATATTGACCGATCGGAAGATTCGTCCGAGGGTTCGATATATGGGCGGGGTGATCACGGGGTTCGCGATCATCGCGAGCGTCATCGGCACGGGCTACCTCCTCGGCCGCCGCGGCTCCCTCGGGGAGAACGGCCGGGAGGTTCTCACCAAACTCGCCTTCCACGTCGCCACCCCCGCGCTCCTCTTCGTCACCCTCGCGCAGGCCGACCTGACCCTGGTCTTCTCGCCCTCCCTGCTGGTGACCGCGCTGAGCACGCTCGCCGTCGCCGCGATCTTCGTCACCCTCGGCGTCCTCCGCGGCTGGGGCGTGGGCCGCACCACCATCGGCGCCCTCTGCTCCAGCTACGTGAACGCCGGCAACCTCGGCATCCCGATCGCCGTCTACGTGCTCGGTGACGCCTCACTCGTGGCACCCGTGCTGCTTCTCCAGCAGCTGACGATCACACCCGTGGCCCTGACCGTGCTCGACCTGGCCTCGCCCGCCGCCCAGCGCCGCACCGTCTGGCAGCGGGTCACCACCCCGTTCCGCAACCCGGTGGTCGCCGGCTCGCTCAGCGGCGTCGCGGTCGCGGCCAGCGGCTGGTCGGTGCCCGTCACCCTGCTGGAACCGGCCACCCTGATCGGCAACATGGCGGTGCCGGCCGTGCTGCTGGCGTTCGGCATCTCGCTGCGCGGCTCCGCGCTGCCCGGCCGTGGGCCCGAGCGGTGGCCGGTGCTGGCCTCCGTCGCCCTGAAGTCCGTGGTCCACCCGCTGATCGCCTGGGCCATCGCGGCCGGCGTCTTCCGGCTCGACGCCACCGAGCAGCTCAACGTCGTGGTCACGGCGGCGCTGCCGGCCGCGCAGAACCTCTTCACCTACGCGTCCCGCTACGCCACCGGCGTCCGTCTCGCCCGGGAGTCCATCCTGCTCTCCACGATCCTGGCGGTGCCGACGCTCACCGTGATCGCCGCGCTGCTCGGGTAGCGCCGGACGGCCCGACGGCCGAGGCGGCTCAGGCGGTGATGGTCAGCGAACGGTAGAGCGTGTAGACGACCGCGGGCAGCGTCCCCACCAGCACCCCGGAGGCCACGATGACGCGCGGCAGCCGATGGTGCGAACCATGGAGGACGCGGGCGACGTAGGCGACGAGGGCGATGAAGGCCAAGCTGAGAATGACCCCTGCCAGCACCAGTTCCGAAGCATCGGCTCGCATAGGCGAAGCCTAGGCCCTCGCCGGGCCGCGCCGGTCCGTGGGTGGCGCGGGGACGTCGAGCGGCGAAGGGCGAACCGCCCGTACGGGGCACAATCCCCTGCATGGCCCTCGCACCCGGGAACTTCGACGACCTGCTCGCCCTGCTCCAGCAGCGCCGCGGCACGCTCACCCGCTCCCAACGACTGCTCGCCGAGCGCGTGATGGCGGACCCGGAGGGCGTGGCGTTCATGACGGTCTCCGAGCTCGCCTCGGCGGTCGGCGTCAACGAGGCGACCGTGGTGCGGTTCGCCACCAGCCTCGGCCTCGAGGGCTACCCCGGGCTCACCCGGCTCTGCCGCGAGCGGCTGCGCGAGCAGGCCCAGCTGCTGCGCCGCTACAGCACCCTCGAACAGCTGGGCGGCGGCGAGGGCGACCTGCTCGACCAGGCCGTGGCGCTCGACCGGGCCAACATCACCCGCAGCTTCGCGCGGATAGACAGGTCCACCTGGGCGGAGGCCGTCAAGGCGCTGGCCGAGGCGCCGCGCGTGCACGTGATGGGGCTGCGGAAGTGCCACGCCCCGGCCTACCTGCTCGGCTACCTGCTGCGGATGCTGCGCGAGGAGGTGGCCACCGTCACGCCGGGCGCCGGCACCCTGACGGACGAGCTGCGGCGGGTCCGGGCCGGCGACTGCTTCGTCTCCATCGCCATCCACCGCTACTCGGCCGACACGGTGCGGGCCGCCTCCTGGGCGCGGGCGCGCGGCGCGCGCTGTGTGGCGCTCACCGACAACCCGGCGTCGCCGCTGGCCGCCTCCGCCGAGCACGTCTTCTACGTCGACGCCTCGGGCCCCTCGGTGCTGCGGTCGCTGACCGCCTTCACCGCGCTCGTCCAGTCCCTGGCGACGGACGTGGCCCGCCACCGCGGCCAGGACGCGCGCTCGGCGCTGCTGCGCGAGGAGGAACTGCTCGAGGAGTTCAGCGTCTACGACCCGGAGCACCGGCGGTAGGGCCGGTCGCTCCGGTTGCGGCCCGGCGCCGGGGCGCCAAGAGTGGCTGGCAGCAGCGGGCGGGGCCACGGCGTGCGGAGTGACGGCATGAGCCCACAGCGAGACACCAGGTGCCTGGTCGTCGGCGCCACCGGATACATCGGCGGCCGGCTGGTGCCCGCCCTGCTGGCCGCCGGCCACCGGGTGCGGTGCCTGGCCCGCTCCCCCGCGAAGCCGCGCGCCCACGGCTGGGCGGGACAGGTCGAGGTGGTGCGGGGCGACATCCTCGACCCGGAGTCCGTCGCCGAGGCGATGCGCGACGTCGACATCGCCTACCACCTGGTCCACTCGATCGGCGGCGGGGCCGACTTCGAGGAGCTCGACCGGCGCGCCGCGCGGATCTTCGGCGAGCGGGCCCGCGCCGCCGGCGTGCGGCGCGTCGTCCACCTGAGCGGCCTCACCCCGGCCGGGGTGCCGGAGCGTGAGCTCTCCCCGCACCTGCGCTCCCGCGCCGAGGTCGGGCGCCTGCTGCTCGCCTCCGGGGTGCCGACCGCCGTGCTGCGGGCGGCCGTCGTCATCGGCTCGGGATCCGCCTCGTTCGAGATGCTGCGGCACCTCACCGAGCGGCTGCCCGTCATGGTGACGCCGCGCTGGGTGCGCACCCGCGTCCAGCCGATCGCGATCGCCGACGTGGTGCGGCTGCTGGTGGGCTGCGCCGACCTGCCGGCGGACGTCAACCGCTCCTTCGACATCGGCGGTCCCGACGTCGTCACCTACGAGGAGATGATGCGGAGCTACGCCCGCCGGGCCGGGCTGCCCAGGCGGCTGATCCTGCCCGTGCCGGTGCTGACGCCCGGTCTTTCCAGCCTGTGGATCGGCCTGGTGACGCCCGTGCCGGGCGACCTCGCCAGGCCGCTCGCCGAGTCGCTGCGGCACGAGGTGGTGTGCCACGAGCGGGACATCGAGCGGTACGTGCCGCCGCCCGCCGGGGGCTGGCTCGGGCTCGACCCGGCGCTCGCGGCGGCACTGGAGCGGGCGGGCGAGGACCAGCCGGACCAGGCGGCGCTGCCCGCCGACTCGCTGCGCGCCGACCCGGACTGGGCGGGCGCCAGCCGGTATGTCGACGAGCGGTCGACGCCGGTCGACGCCTCGCCAGAGGCGCTGTGGCGCGTCGTGGAGGCCGTCGGCGGCGACACCGGCTGGTACTCGGCGCCGCTGGCCTGGACCGTGCGCGGCTGGCTCGACCGGCTCTTCGGCGGGGCGGGCGGCCGGCGTGGGCGACCGCACCCGACCCGCCTGGAGCGCGGCGACCCGGTGGACTTCTGGCGCGTCGAGGCGCTGGACCGGGGACGGCTGCTGCGGCTCCGCGCCGAGCTGCGGCTGCCCGGCGACGCGTGGCTCGAACTGCGCGTGGAGCGGGACGACGAGGGCCGCACCCGGTACCGTCAGCGCGCGGTGTTCCGCCCTCGCGGGCTGCTCGGCCACGCCTACTGGTGGGGCATCTCGCCGTTCCACGCCTGGGTGTTCGGCGGCATGACGCGCACCATCGCCGAGCGCGCCGGGGCGGAGTCCGGCTCGGCCGGGGAACGACCGCCGCGTTCTCAGGACCTGGAGCGAGCATGACCGTGGCCGTGGCCCTCTTCACGGCGGACCTGCGGGTCCACGACAACCCGGTGCTGCGGGCCGCGGCGGACGGGGCGTCCCGGGTGGTGCCGCTCTTCGTGGTGGACTCCGGGATCCGGGCGGCCGGCTTCGTCGCGCCCAACCGGGCCGCGTTCCTCGCCGACTGCCTCGCCGACCTCGACGAGGCGCTGCGGAAGCGGGGCGGGCGCCTGGTGGTGCGGCGCGGCGACGTGGTGGCGGAGACCCGCCGCATCGCGGCCGAGACGGACGCCGGGACCGTGCACCTGGCCGCCGGGGTGAGCGGCTACGCGGCCCGCAGGGAGCGCCGGCTGCGCGCCGCGCTTGCCGAGGACCGGCGTGAACTCCGCGTCCACGACGCCTCGTTGACCACCCTGCCGGCCGGCGCCCTGGTGCCGGCGGGGCGCGACCACTACGCCGTCTTCACCCCGTACCTGCGCCGCTGGCTGGCCGCCGAGCCGCGCGCCGTGCGAGGCGCGCCGCGCGCCATCGAGGTGCCCGAGGTGCGGTCCGAGGGGCTGCCGTCGGCGGCCGACCTCGGCGGCGGGGGCGAGCGGTCGCCGGAGCTGCCGGCCGGCGGCGAGGGCGCGGCGCGGCGCCGGCTGCGGGCCTGGGAGCGCGACGGCCTCGACGGATACGCCGACCACCACGACGACCTGGCCGGCGACGCCACCTCCCGGCTCTCCCCCTACCTGCACTTCGGCTGCCTCTCCCCGACCGAGCTGCGCCGCCGCGCCGGGGGGCACGGGGGAGCGGGCGCCGAGGCGTTCGTCCGGCAGCTCGCCTGGCGGGACTTCCACCATCAGGTGCTGGCCGCCAGGCCCGACGCGGCCTGGGCGGACTACCGGACCCGGCACGACCGGTGGCGCCGGGACCCGGACGAGGTCGAGGCGTGGCGCGCGGGCCGCACCGGCTTCCCCCTGGTGGACGCGGCGATGCGGCAACTGCGCGCGGAGGGCTGGCTGCACAACCGGGCCCGGCTGCTGGTGGCCAGCTTCCTCACCAAGTCGCTCTACCAGGACTGGCGGATCGGGGCCCGGCACTTCCTCGCGCTGCTGGTCGACGGGGACCTGGCCAACAACCAGCTCAACTGGCAGTGGGTGGCCGGCACCGGCACCGACACCCGCCCCAACCGGGTGCTCAACCCGCTCACCCAGGCCCGCAGGTTCGACCCACGCGGCGACTATGTGCGGCGCTGGGTGCCGGAGTTGGCCGCGGTGGCCGGCGCGGCGGTGCACCGGCCGTGGCGCCTCGACGGCGTCGACTACCCGGCGCCGATCGTCGACCTGGACGCGGCCGCCGACCGGTTCCGCCGGGCCAGGCACGGCTGACGCCGGGCGGCCCGGGGATCACTCCCCGCCACCGCCCCCGCCACCGTCTCCCCCGCCGCCGTCTCCGCCGCCGCCCTCACCTCCACCGTCGCCGATCCAGCCGTCCCCGCTGCCACCGGGCCCGTTGTCCGCCGAGCCCTTCCCGAGGCCGGTGAACCACGGCTCCTCCCAGAGCGAGTCGACGATCTCCGCCTCCTCCTTCGGCCGGCGCATGCCGAACCGCACCTTGCCCGTGTCGTCGCCGAGCCCGAAGCAGACGCCGAAGAAGTGCGCCAGCACCGCGTCCACCGGATAGCTCGTGTGGTACTGGACGTCCGCCAGCGGCCGCAGATTGCCGGTCAGGGACCGGCGGCGATCCGGCCGGCCGAGCAGCGCCACCGAGCCGCCGTCCCGGAACAGCCGCGAGGTGTTCCAGCCCTCCCGGCGCAGCTCCCACCGGCCGACCGGGGAGTGAACCGTCACCGAACGCTGGGACTTGCGCCAGCTCCGCTCGATGGCGAGGGCGGCCGGCGCGCTCCCGACGGTCACCGCCAACAGCTCGGCCACGTTCTCCTGGCCGGCCCGCAGGCCGAGCGGGCCGCGCAGCCGCGCCGACGGCACGTCCGGCGCCCACACGTCGGCGCGTGCCAGGCGCCGGTCGACGGCGACCGCTATCGGGCCGCCCGAGGGGCCGAACGTGATCCGGCGCGCGATCCACAGCGGTACCCCCTCCTGGGCGGCCAGCCGCGCGTAGCCGGCGACGACGTCCCGGCCGCCCGCCATCCGCACGGACAGCTCGCCCAGCGTCGCGGCGAACTCGGCGGCCCTGCGCACCCGCAGCGGCGTCGCCGAGCCGGAGAGCCTGGTCACCGGCACCACCCCGGAGCCCGGCCCGATCGCGGCCAGCGCCCGCTCGGTCCCGGCCGCGCCGAGCCAGTACCCGCGCAGGTACGCGTCGGCCATCGCCACCAGGTTCAGCTCGCCCAGCGGCATGATCCTGCCGTGGGCCCGCAGCTGACCCTCGTCGAGTTCGACGGAACCCGCCAAGGGGTTCCAGGTCTTGTCGGAGTAGAGCGTCCGTGGCTGAGACATCGATCGACAACCCCCCGTGAGCGCCTGTGGAACGCGGTCATGCTGCCAGCCAGGACGTCACGACGAGGGCCAACGGTTCACCAGGAAGGGTGGTTTGACGGGGCAACGGGGCGAAGTCGGGTAATGCTGGCTGGACCGAGCAGGCCGGACCCGCCACGTCCGGCCGACATCCGGCCCGTGACCGGCCATCCGGCCGCCCGGCTAACCCAGGAGATGACGCGACGGTGGCACAACAGCCCTTCCGCCTGCCCGACTTCTACACCCCCTACCCCGCCCGGCTGAGCCCGCACCTCGAGGAGGTGCGCGCCCACTCCACCCGGTGGGCGCGCGAGATGGGCATGCTGGAGGGCTCGGGGATCTGGACCCAGCAGGACCTGGAGGCGCACGACTACCCGCTGCTCTGCGCGTACACGCACCCGGACACCACCGCGTCCGACCTGGCGCTGGTCACCGACTGGTACGTGTGGGTCTTCTTCTTCGACGACCACTTCCTGGAGACCTTCAAGCGCAGCCAGGACCGCGCCGGCGGCAAGGCGTACCTGGACCGGCTGCCGGCCTTCATGCCCATGGACCTCGCCGCCGGCACCCCCGAGCCGGTCAACCCGGTCGAGGCCGGCCTCGCCGACCTGTGGGCCCGCACCGTGCCCGCGATGTCGCTGGCCTGGCGGGCCAGGTTCGCCAAGGCCACCGAGCACCTGCTCAACGAGTCGCTGTGGGAGCTCGCCAACATCAACATCGGCCGCATCCCCAACCCCGTCGAGTACATCGAGATGCGCCGCAAGGTCGGCGGCGCCCCCTGGTCCGCGGGACTCGTCGAGTACGCGGCGCGCGCCGAGGTGCCGGCCGCCGTCGCCGCCGCCCGGCCGCTGACGGTGCTCCGCGACACCTTCGCGGACGCCGTCCACCTGCGGAACGACCTGTTCTCCTACCAGCGCGAGACCGAGGAGGAAGGGGAGCTGAGCAACGGCGTGCTCGCCCTGGAGACCTTCCTCGGCTGCACCACCCAGGAGGCCGCCGACGCCGTCAACGACCTGCTGACCGCGCGGCTCCAGCAGTTCGAGCACACCGCGCTCACCGAGCTCCCGCCGCTCTTCGTCGAGCACGGCCTGACGCCCGACCAGTGCGCCGCCGTGCTCGCCTACGCCAAGGGCCTCCAGGACTGGCAGTCCGGCGGCCACGAGTGGCACCTGCGCTCCAGCCGCTACATGAAGCCGGCGGAGCCCGAGGCCGCGCCCGCCGCCAGGCTCGGCCTCAGCGGCCCCTTCACCGCGCTCGCGGGGCTCGCCGGTCTCGGCGGGCGCGGCGGCCTCGGGGTGTCGACCACCCCGCGCGCCGAGCGGGCCAGGGCCCGCGGCTTCGCGCACCTGCCGCACCAGCACGTCGGGCCCTCCCTGCTGCCCGACTTCGACCTGCCGTTCCCGCTCCGGCTCAACCCCCTGCTGCCCGCCGCCCGCCGCGAGGTCGTCGACTGGTGCGACCGGGTCGGCGTCTTCACCGACACCCCCGTCGTCTGGACCGAGGACAAGACGCGCGGCTACGACCTCGCGCTCTGCGCCGCCGGCATCAGCCCCACCGTCGGGCAGGAGGAGCTCGACCTGGCCAGCTGCTGGCTGGCCTGGGGCACCTACGGCGACGACTACTACCCCGCGGTCTTCGGCCGCACCAGGAACCTGGCGGCGGCCCGCGCCTGCACCGAGCGCCTCACCGCCCTGCTGTCGCTCGACGACCCCGCCGCCCCGCCCCCGCCGCTCACCAACGCCCTGGAGCGCGGCCTCGCCGACCTCTGGGCGCGCACCGCGAGCGGCATGACCCCCGCCGCGCGCCGCGCGTTCCGCACCACCATCGTCGACATGGTCGACAGCTGGCTGTGGGAGCTCGTCAACCAGGCGCAGAACCGTATCCCCGAACCGGTCGACTACCTGGAGATGCGCCGCCGCACCTTCGGGTCCGACCTGACCATGAGCCTGTGCCGCCTACGACTCGACCGCTCGCTGCCCGAGGAGGTCTACGAGAGCGGCCCGTTCCGCTCCCTGGAGAACGCCGCCGCCGACTACGGGGCGCTGATCAACGACGTCTTCTCGTACCAGAAGGAGATCGAGTTCGAGGGCGAGATCCACAACGCCGTCCTCGTCGTGCAGAACTTCTTCTCCTGCGACTACCCCAGGGCGCTGGGCATCGTGGACGACCTGATGCGCTCGCGGCTGCGCCAGTTCCAGCACGTGGCCGCCAACGAACTCCCGGTACTGGCCGACGACTTGAGCCTGGACGAGGCGGCGCGCGCGACGCTCGACGGCTATGTGGAACAGCTGGGGAACTGGCTGGCCGCCGTCCTCAACTGGCACCGCGAGTGCCGCCGTTACCGCGAGGAGCACCTGCTCGCCGACGTCACGCCCCCCGGCTTCCTCGCCCCCACCGGGCTCGGCACCTCGGCCGTCCGGCTGGCCGCCGCCGTCCGCCACCGGGCCGCCGTACCCCGCTGACCGGGGCCGGCCCGCGACCCAGGCCAGCCGCGGGCCGGCACCCATCCCCGACCCCCACCCCCCGGCCGAACGGCCCCCGGCATCACCCGGCCGGGGCAGGAGAAAGGTTCCCGCATCCGCTACTGCATTCCGTAATCGCACATGTACGTTAGGTGGTGTGCACATCGACGAGTCCTTCTTCGCGGACCCGCACGGGATGTACGCCCGGCTGCGGGCCAGCCGCTCCGTGCACCGCGTCACCGGCCCCGGCGGCGCGGCGGCCTGGCTGGTCACCCGCTACCCGGACGTCCGCGCCGCGCTCCAGGACCCCCGGCTCTCCACCAACGCCGCCACCAGCCACGGCGGCGACTACCAGGGCCTGCCGCTGCCGCCCGCGCTCCGCAACGACCTGCTCCACCTCGACCCGCCGGACCACACCCGGCTGCGCCGCCTCGTCGCGCCCGCCTTCACCCGCCGCGCCATCGAGGGCCTGCGCCCCACCGTCCAGGCCCACACCGACACCCTGATCGACGCCGTCCACCCGGCCGGCGAGGCCGACCTGCTCGCCGCGCTCGCCCTCCCGCTGCCGCTCCGCGTCATCTGCGGCCTGCTCGGCCTGCCCGCCTCCGCCGGCGCCCAGATCGCCTCCTGGACCGACGCCCTGCTGATCCCCGGCCGGCCGCACGCCATCCTCGACGCCATGCGCCAGGCCGAGGCCCAACTGCGCGACGTCATCACCCACAAGCGCCGCCACCCGGCCGACGACCTGCTCAGCACCCTGATCCAGGCCCGCGACGCCGACGACCGGCTGACCGAGGACGAGCTGGTCAGCCTCTCCTTCATCCTCCTCGCCGCCGGCCACGACACCACGGCCAGCATGGTGTGCAACGGCATCCTCGCCCTCCTCGACCCCCGGATGCACTGGGAACGGCTGCTCGCCCGTCCGGAGTTGCTGCCCACCGCCATCGAGGAACTGCTGCGCTACGAGGGGCCGCTGCCGCTCGCCATCCGCCGCTTCGCCACCGAGGACCTGGAGCTCGGCGGCGTCCGGATCAGCGCCGGCGACTCCGTGCTGCTCTCCCTCGCCTCCGCCAACCGCGACGCCGCGCACTTCCCCTGCGCCGACGACGTCGTCCTCGACCGCACCCCCAACCCCCACCTCTCCTTCGGCCGCGGCACCCACCTCTGCCTCGGCATCCCGCTCGCCAGGCTCCAGGCCGACGTCGTCTTCGCCACCCTGCTCCGCCGCACCCCCAAGATCGAACTCGCGGTGCCCGCCAGCCGGTTGACCTGGCGGCCGACCCACCGCACCCGCCGCCTCGAATCCCTCCCCGTCACCTTCTAGCCCCTGGACCACCCCTCGTGCACATGCCCATCCCGAGCCAGCCGCTCCACCCGCGCTCACCCGAGCTGGAGGAGCAGGCCTACGACTGGGCCGCCCGCCACGGCCTGGTCGACGCCGCCGGGCACCGCCGCCTCGCCGCCTCCCGCGTCGTCACCCTGGCCACCAGCTACTACCGCACCGCGCCCTACCCCGAGATGGCGCTGCTGGCCCGCTGGTACGTGTGGCTGCTCGCCGCCGACGACTGGTTCGACCGGGCCGGCACGGCCGGGGGCCACGGACCCTGGGCCGTCTTCCGCCGCGCCCTCGTCCACGAGCTCTGGCCGCCGACCGCCGAGCCGATGTCGACCGCCTGGCGCCGCCGCTTCGCCCGCCACCTCCGCGACTGCCTCGCCGGCTACCACTGGCAGGCCGCCGTCCGCCTCGGCCTGCGCCCGACGCCCACCCTCGCCCAGTACGTCGCCTGGCGCCGGCTCTCCTTCGGCGCCCACCCGATCTTCGAGCTGATCCAGTTCGTCGAGCGCCGCGAGTTCGCCCCCACGCTGCTGGACGCGGCCCCGGCCCGCGAACTGACGGCCGCCGCCAGCGACGTCATGGCCTGGACCAACGACGTGCGCTCCCTGCGGCGCGACCTCGCGGCCGGCGAGCGCGCCAACCTGGTGCTCCTCGTCCGCGACCGCCTCGACCTCGACGAGGCCGCCGCCACGGCCGCCGTCCAACGGATGGTCGCCGACCGGATCGACCACCTGTTGGCCGCCCGCCGCGCCCTGCGACGCCTCGGCCCCGACGCGCACCTTCTCGGCGACCGCGTCACCACCGCCGTCCGCGGCGCCTGGGACTGGCACCACCACAGCACCCGCTACGCCCCGGCGCCGGCGGCGCCGTAGGCGCCGGACGGACCGTCCCGGTCGTTACGGCGGTGCTGGGGCTGGGTTTCGGGGCTTAGGGCCCGGCGGCGCCGTGCGCCCGCGCCGGCCTCAACGGCCGGCCGCCAGGGCGAGGCGAGGGCCGGTACGGCGCGGGGGGCGGCCGCGCCTGCGGCGGCCTGGGCGGCCGGCCGCCGGGCCGCCGTCGGCCGACGACCGCCGCCTGCGGCGGCGCCGGCGCTCGGCCTCGGGGCGCGGCGGCACGCTTCGGGTCTGCGGCGTACGGCCCGGCGGCCGTCGTCTGTCGCCTCTGGCCTGCGGCCGTCCACGCTGCGGGCCATCGGTTGTTCGGCCGGCCGCCTCGGCAACGGTTCTCGGAGTGCGGCGGTGCGCCTCGGCTGCGCCGGGCCGGCCAGGCAACGGCTACGGTGCGGCCGCGCCGGCCTGAACGGCCGGCCGCCGGGCCGTGCCGCAGGCCGGTACGGCGCTGGCGCGGCCGCCGGCTGGGCGGGGCGTGGGGCCGCCCGGCCGGCGGCCGCCGCGTCGCAGCCGCGCCGCAGGCGCCAGGCCCCCGCTCAGACCCGCCGGTCAGGCCCCGCGCCGGCCGGGAAGGGGGACCTGGGACCAGTCCGTGTCCGAGGCCAGGTAGAAGCTCGGGTACGCCGGCTGGTTGTAGGTGGTCTGCTGGCGTGCCACCTCGACCCGGTACTGCGGGTCGTGCATCAGCGTGTAGAGCTTGTGGTCCGTCACCTCGGTGGACACGTAGAAGCGGATCGCGGAGCTGTCCGCCGTCCGCACCATCAGCTCCTCGCGCCAGTCGCCGAACACGTCGGCCACCAGCGACGGGTTGCCCTTGGTGTGGTTGTTGGTCAGCGTGCCCTCGGCCGTCAGCAGCGTGCCGCGCCGCCAGTCGTCCACGGTCGGTGTCTGGTCGATCGAGCCGTTGACGATCTGCGTGGTCAGGTCGCCTGACCAGCGGATCGACATGTTGGTGCCCGGCGTCTGTGCGCCCAGGTAGTCGCCGCGCGCCGTCCACAGGCCGGTCTCGGAGACCGACTGCGGCTGGGACGCCCAGGTCTCGATGCCCCGCTGGTCGGGGTCGACGTCGCCGATCATGCCGCGCCCGGTGTCCACGCCCGTGTAACCGCCGTACAGCACCTCGCCGGTGGCCGCGTCGCGCAGCGCGAAGCCGTAGGGCGCGTACCGGCCGCCCTCGTGGACCGTGAAGATCTCCAGGCCGGGCCGGTCCGGGTCGATGTCGGCGACGTGCATCGCGTCGCCGTGCCCCAGCCTGATGTTCTCGCCCGGCTGCGCCGCCTCCGGCGGTGCCTCGCCGAACGAGCTGTAGAGCAGGCTGCCGTCGTCGTCGATGGTGGCCGAGCCGTAGACGATCTCCTGCCGCCCGTCCCCGTCGACGTCGGCCGAGGAGAGCGAGTGGAAGCCCTGGGTGGTGAGGGAGCCGAACTCCGGGTCGGTGCCGTCGACGCCGTGCGGCGAGTCGTTGAACGGGTTGGACATCGGGGTCCAGCCGCTGTCCACCGTCCAGTCCTGGCGGATCCGGCGGCCGTCCCAGCGGTAGGCGACGAGCGTGGAACGGGTGTAGTAGCCGCGCGCGAAGACGGCCGAGGGGTGGCGGCCGTCGAGATAGGCGACGGTGGAGAGGAAGCGGTCGACCCGGTTGCCCGGCTCGATCCTGGCCATCGCGTAGTCGCCCCACATCAGGCCGTCGTCGTACCGGCCCGGCTCGTAGCGGACGGTCTCCAACTCCCGCCCGGCGCCCAGGTCGAGGACCGTCAGGTACTCGGGCCCCTCCAGGACGAAGCCCTCGAAGGCGCGCAGGTTGTTGCGGGCCGAGCGGCTCGGCGCGTAGACGTCGACGAAGTGGTCGGCCAGGGCCTCGGCGTCGGCGCGCGACAGCGGGTAGTCGTAGGCCGGCTCGATGCCGAACGCCTCCTCCAGGGTGGCCGGCCAGTTGCCCGCGCGCACCTCGGGGTGGTCCTGCCAGCCCTGGAACATCTCGACCAGGTGGTCGTGGTAGCCCTCGGCGCTGAGCCGGTAGTCGTCCTGGTGCGAGTAGCCGGCGCGGACGTCGGCGCGCGGCATGGTGACGTACTCGGTGCCGGCCACCCGGCCGTCCGGGCGGTAGCGGGTGATCGTGGTGCCGGGCGCCGTCTTGAGCATCATCTCGGCGCGGCCGTCGCCGTCGAAGTCGTAGACCAGGAACTGCGTGTAGTGCGCGCCGGCGCGGACGTTGGGGCCGAGGTCGACGCGGCTGAGCAGGGTGCCGTCGAGCTCGTAGGTGTCGAGGTAGACGTTGCCCGTGTAGCCGACCTGGGAGACGTCCTTGGAGTTGGACGGGTCCCACTTGACGACGTACTCGTAGGTCCCGTCGCCGTCGACGTCGCCGACGCTCATGTCGTTGGCGCGGTAGGTGTACGCCTCGCCGGCGGGGGTGACGCCGTCCGCCGGCCGGCGCAGCGGCAGGTCGTGGTAGCCGTCGGCCCAGGGGGAGACGGGGTCGCTGCGGCGGCCCTCGCGGCCGCGCACGATGGGCGCGACCCGGTACTCGGCGCCCGAGGTGGCGTTCTCGTCGAGGTAGTTGGTGCTGTCGGTGACGGTGGCGAGCCGCCGGCCGTCCCGGTAGACGGCGAAGTCGGTGCCCGAGACGCCGGTCTCGGTGTGTCCCGTGGCCTCGGAGCCCAGCAGCCGCCAGCTGAGGAAGACACCCTCCTCGGAGGCGACGGCGACGAGCCCGCGGTCGAGGTCCTCGAGTTGGACCGCGCCCGGCCTGCCGCCCGCGGCCCGCTCGGGTGCCGCCGCGTCGGCCGGCCCCGCGGTGAGCAGCATCAGCCCGGCGAGCGGGATGACCAGGGGGCCGAACGTCAGGCGGCGCCGCGTCGCCCGGGTGCCGTCAGGTGGTCTCATCGTGAGATCGCCCTTCCTCCGTCTTGTATCGTTCGATGACGCTCGATTGAGTCGTTTCAAATCCGCATTCCGTGGGTTCTTGATTCGTTTCAATCAAGCGGGCGTGACAGTAGGGCGACGCGGAACGCCGGTCAATACCCCGCGCACCGGGCGGCTGTGGCGCTACGAGGCGGCTACGAACTCGCTACGTCTGGCTACGACTCGACGGCGACCCGCGTCCACGGCCCGACGCCGAGCAGGCCCGTGGTGCCCAGGTCTATGCCGCCGTCCGGGGTGATCGTCTGCGACTTCTCGCCGGGCGCAGGCACGACCTCGACGTAGCGCGCGTCGAGCGCCGGCCCGCTGGTGTCCGTCGTGTTCCGCCAGACCAGGGACGCCGTGGCCGACTCGCCCGGCGCGAGCGTCACCGGCTCTGGCTCGTCGAAGCCGGCGACGGAGGCCGTGATCTTCGTCTCGTCGTGCTCGATCGCGACGTCCAGCGCCTCGAGCTCGTCGTCGATGAGAGTGAGCTGCGGGTAACCCTCCACCGTGTAGGGCTCGTCGCCGCAGTTGGTCAGCTGGATGGTGCCGGCGCGCAGGCCCATGGCGGCGTCGATCAGGCCGGGGGAGACCCGGGCGCCGGACTCGGGGCACTCGGTCGAAGGGGCCGTGACCTCGGGTGGTTCGGGCTGCGGCGACACCACCGCCGGCGCCCCCGCGCCCTCCGCGCCGTCGCCTCCGCCGGCCACCTCGGTGCCGCAGCCGGCGAGCAACGCCCCCACCGCCGCCAGGCTCAGCGCCGGCCCTCTCGTTCTCCTCCACCTCATGCCGCGATCCTCGCACGCGCCTTCGCCGGGGGGAACGGACGAAAGTGAGGTGCGACCACCCTCTTTCGTAGCGTAGAGTTCATTCCAACGCCGCGGGGTGGAGCAGCTCGGTAGCTCGCTGGGCTCATAACCCAGAGGTCGCAGGTTCAAATCCTGTCCCCGCTACGAGAGTTCGGGCCCGGCATCCGTGAGGATGCCGGGCCCGAGCGTTTTCGCCGTCGTGTTCGTCCGCGTTCAGCGGCGTTCGCCCGCGTTACGCGTCGAGTGCCGTGCCGTAGAGCCGGTCCGCCCGGATCCGGATCACCACCCGCCGCTCGGCCACCTGCTCCCGCAGGAACTCCGCCTCCGCCGCCTGGTCCGCGGGCGGTTCGGGCAGCAGCGACAGCAGTTCGCGCCCCACCTTGTCCCCCGGCTCCCGCGTCGGCTCGGACACCTCGGCGGTGCCCTCGACGACCGCGAAGGCCATGTGGTTCGCCGTGCTCACGTGCAGCGCCGCGTGCGGATCGCGGCTGAGCTGCCGCGGCTTGCCCCGGTCGGCGGTGCTGGAGACCCGCAGCAGCCGCCGGTCCTCGTCCCAGTGGTAGAGCACCGTGGTCAGGTGCGGATGCCCGCTGGCCCGCACGCTCGCCAGCACGCCGAACCCACGCCGGCCCAGCAGCCGCGAGGCCTCCGCCTCGTCCAGCACCCGCGGCCTCGGCTTCTCGTTCTCACTCATCGTCCGCTCCGTTCCTCTCGTCCCTGCTTCTCTGCCGCTTCGCCGCTCGCCGGCCTCAGACCCCGGTCGGCACGGCGTCCGTCCGCTCCGACTCCCGCTCGGCCTCCGGCTCCGGCGCGGCTCCCGGCCGCCGCCTGGCCAGCGCCGCCACCGCGACCACGACGGCCACGCCGAGCAGTGCCGCGCCGATCCCGAACGCCAGCCGGTAGCCGGCGGCCAGCGCCTCCGCCCGCTCGGCGCCCTCGCCGAGCAGCCCCTCGGTGCGGGCGGCGGCGGCCGTGGAGAGCACCGCGATGCCGAGCGCCATGCCGACCTGCTGGGTGGTGTTGAAGAGCCCGGAGGCGAGGCCGGCGTCCTCGGACCTGGCGGCCGACATCCCGAAGGTGGTCAACGCCGGCTGCGCGAGGCCGAATCCGGCGCCGAGCAGCAGCAGGGGCAGCAGGTCGGTGGTGTACTCCGCGTCGTCCGGCAGCCGGGCGAGCAGCACCAGCAGCGCGGTGAGCATCGCCAGTCCGACCAGCAGCATGGCGAGTTCGCCGAACCTGGCGTTCAACCGCGCCGCCAGGCCCAGGGACACGGCGCCGATGACGACGGCCGCCGGCAGCATCGCGAGGCCGGTCTCGGCGGCGCCGTAGCCGAGCACGTTCTGCAGGTGGAGTGCGAACATCACCTGGAACGAGAACATCGCGCCCACCAGCAGCACCTGGATCAGGTTGGCCGCCCAGACCGCGCGCGGCCGCAGCATCCGCAGCGGCATCAGCGGTGTGCGGGCCGTCAACTGCCGCAGCAGGAAGCCGGCGAGCAGCGCGAGGCCGACCAGTCCCGCGCCCAGGGTGTGCGCCGAGGTCCCGCCGTGGCGTTCGACGTTGACCACCGCGTAGCTGCCGAGCAGCAGTCCGCCGGTGACCAGGACCGCGCCCGCCGCGTCGGCGCCGGCCCGCAGCCCGAGGCCCGCGTCGTCCGGCAGGTACCGCCGGGCCAGGACCAGCGCGGCGATGCCGAGGGGCACGTTGATGAAGAAGATCCAGTGCCAGCTGAGGCCGTCGGTCAGCACGCCGCCGAGCACCTGCCCGATGGCGGCGCCGGTCGCGCCGGTGAAGCTGAACACGGCGATGGCGCGGCCGCGTTCGCGCGGCTCGGTGAACAGCGTCACCAGGATGCCCAGCGCGACGGAGGACGCCATGGCGCTGCCGACGCCCTGGGCGAACCGGGCCGCGATCAGCAGCCCGGGCGAGGTGGCGAGGCCGGCCAGCAGCGAGGCGCCGGTGAACACCGCGGTGCCGGCGGCGAACATCCGGCGGCGGCCCAGCAGGTCGCCGAGCCGGCCGGCGAGCAGCAGCAGGGCGCCGAAGGCGATCAGGTACGCGTTGACCACCCAGCTGAGGCCGGTGGCCGAGAACCCGAGGTCCTCCTGGATGGCGGGCATGGCCACGGTCACGATGCTGCCGTCGAGGACGATCACCAGCATGCTGGACGCGATCACCCCGAGTGCGACCCAGCGTGAGCGGGCGGCGGATTCGGATGCCATGGGACCTCTCCTGTCGTCGATCAGGCAACAGGAAGGACACTAACAGATAGTTCTGTTGCAGACTATCTCTCTCGGGTCAAAGATTTCCCGAGGTGGCCCGCTACCCGCTCTGCCGCGCCCGCCGCGCGGGCCGCGGGCTCTCGACCGGCTCCGCCAGCACCCCGCCGACCAGCCGCTTCATCGCCGAGAGCAGCGCCTCCCGCTCGTCCTCCGGCAGCGCGGCCAACGTCTCCCGGTGCACCCCGTCGACGATCTCCTGGCTCCGCCGCGCCACCCGCGCGCCCTCCTCCGTCACCGCGATCACCCGCGCCCGCCGGTCCGCGCTCGAAGGGCGCCGCTCCGCGAGCCCGGCCTCCTCCAGCGCGTCCACGGTCACCACCATCGTGGTCTTGTCCATGTCCCCGATCTCGGCCAGCTGCGCCTGGGTCCGCTCCTCCTCCAGCGCGTGCACCAGCACGCAGTGCATCCGCGCGGTCAAGCCGACCTCGGCCAGCGCGGCGGCCATCCGGGTGCGCAGCACGTGGCTGGTGTGGTCGAGGAAGAACGACAGGTCGGGCTCGGAGCGCGTCTGCGGCGTCATGGCGGTCATGCCGGCCAGCGTAACAAGCAGACGATCCGTCGCGGATGATCCGCAACCGACGCAATCGCCCCCTCCCGTGACGTGGCACTCCGTCCTATGATCATCACTCCGCGTACGAGGGGGTATGAGGATGGCCGCGGGGGACTCGGCGTCGCGCAGGGCCCAGGAGGCTCGGCGGCAGGAACGACTGCTGCGCGAGCAGTGGCAGGAGGCACGCCGGCGCGCCGCGCGGTGGGAGGCCGCGAGCGAGGGGGAACGGCTGGTCGCCGCCCAGCTGCTGGTGCTGGCCGAACGCGGCTGGCGGCTGCTGATGGACCGCCGCTGGCCGGGCACCGCGGCGGCCAACGTGGACATGCTGCTGGTCGGCCCGGGCGGCGTGTACGTCATCGACGTCAAGAACTGGGCCCGGGCGCCCGAGGGCCGGGACGACCCGCGGCTGCCGCGCGAGGTGGCCAAGCTGCTCGCCGTGACCCGGGCCACCGAGCGTGCCGTGACCGCCCTCGGCATGTCACCCGTGGCCGTCCACCCCGTCATGGTCTTCGCCGGGCACCGGGTGTCGGCCACCGCGGGCCGCGTGCGGTTGCTCGGCGAGTACGAGGTCGGCCGCGCGCTCACCGCCGAGCGCCGCCGGCTGCTCCCGGCCGCGGTCCGCGCCGTCGCCGACCACCTCGCGGACGCCTTCCCCGAGTACGGCCAACCCGCCGACGAACCCCCGGCCGCCCCCCGCGCCTCGCCCCGGCCCCCGGCCTCCGACGGCCTCTTCGAGCCCGAACGCCTGCACGAGGCGGCCCTCGACGCGGCCCGCCAGGGGCCGATCGAGCAGTGGATGACCTTCCTGCACCCCGAACAGGTCGCCCTGGTCCGCCGCGACTGGTCGGGCGCCGCCAGGATCAGCGGCCCCGCCGGCACCGGCAAGACCGTCGTCGGACTGCACCGGGCCGCCCACCTCGCGCGCCGCGTCCCGGGCCGGGTCCTCTATGTCACCTTCGCCAAGAACCTGCCCCGGGTGCAGGCCACGTTCCTGCGCGCCATGGCCCCCGCGGTGGCGGACCGGGTGGAGTTCCACAGCCTGCACGGCTTCGCGCAGAAGTACCTCAACGACCGTGGCGTGACCACCCAGTTGCACGGCGACAAGGCGCTGACCGCGTTCAGCCTCGCCTGGAAGCGGACCGGAAGAGAGGGGCCGCTCGGCGCCGTCGCCCCCGACTCCCGCTACTGGCGCGAGGAGATCGACTACGTCATCAAGGGGCGGGGCCTCACCACGCTCGCCGAGTACCTGACCGTGTCACGGCGCGGCCGGGCGCGGCTGGCCAGGGCCCAGCGCGAGGCCGTCTGGGCCCTCTACCAGGAGTACGAACGGCTGCGCGTCGAGCGCGGAGTACACGACTTCAACGACATCCTCACCCTCGCGCTCCGCGAGGCCACCTCGCCCTCGCGTCAGGAACCCGGCCCCTACGACGCGGTGATCGCCGACGAGGTGCAGGACCTGACCCTGGTCGGCGTCCGGCTCCTGCACGCCCTGGTGGGCGACCGCCGCAACGGCCTGCTGCTCATCGGCGACGGCCAACAGGCCGTCTACCCGGGCGGCTTCCGCCTCGCGGACGCCGGCGTCGACGTGCGCGGCGACCGCGGACAGGTGCTGCGCACCAACTACCGCAACACCCGCGAGATCATCGAGGCGGGCCTCGCGCTCGTCGCCGACCACCCCTTCGAGGACATCGACGGCGTCCGCACCCCCGGCCGTCGCGACATCGAACTCGTCCACCACGGCGGCCAGGTCACCCGCGCCACGCACCCCACCCGCGAGGCGCACGACCACGCCCTGGTCCAGGCACTCACCGCCCGGTCCGCCCCGGACCACTGGGGCGACGCCGCGGTGCTCTGCCCGACCCGGCGAGCCCTCGACCACTACCAGCGCCTGCTCGACCGGCAGGGCATCCCGGTCCGCACCCTCGAACAGTACGACGGCAACCCGGTGAACGCCGTGAAGCTGGGCAGCTACCGCCGGGCCAAGGGTCTTGAGTTCAAGCACGTGTTCCTACCGGAACACGACGCCACCCTCCACCACGCCGCCGGCCTGCCCGAGGAACTGGTCGGCGAACACGTCGAGTTGTCCCTGCGCCAGCTCTATGTCGCCGTCACCCGCGCGCGCGACACCCTGTGGCTGGGCAGCGTCGCCTGAGACGCGCGCCGCCGCCCGGCCGCCCGGCGTCAGGTCGCGAAGATCAGCCAGAGGTCCCAACCCGGGGCGTTCTCCCGGCACTCGTAGGCGTCGGCGCCCCCCGGGTTGTTGGGCCACAGGTACTCCTCGCCCACCGCCACGCACTCCTCGTGCGTCGGGTAGTGGCTGTGGAGCTGGTAGTAGTCCAGCGCCTCGGCGGTCCCCCCGGCCGTCGCTACCCCGACCGCCGCGGCCGCTCCGACCACCGCCATGCGTATCCGTGTTCGCACGATCCAGTCCTCCCCTTGCCGCGTCCGATGCTCGCGCCTCGGGATTCAAGGGCAGAATCCCCCGCCCGGCAAGACCTCCCGCGGGGGCGCCCGCAGTGGACGAACATCGCCGACCGGGCTGATGACCCCGTCGCTGGCCGCGCACAGGTGTGGACCCCGCCCACGCTCGGTCGCGTGACGGGGTCCTGTTCCCCCTTGGTTTCCCCCTGATTCCCCCGCGAACCGCCCTGAACTTCCCCCGTGAACGCAGGACGGTCCCTGTCCGATGGTCAGATCCCGAGACCGACTTGGGAGAGTCGGCACCGGGACCTCGGACATGTGCGACGCTAACCGTGGAGTCACCGGTCGACTACCCGCCGAACGCGGTGCTCGGCCGGAAAACGCGGAGACGAGGGAGACGTTCCTGATGGCACGGCTCAGTGCCGTACCCGGTGACCTCAGCAGGCTGACGACGCTCGTCGACACCGGCGACCTGGAGGAGACCCGGGACATCATCAGCCGCGCGTACAGCCCCTACCAGTTGGAATGCCTGGGCGACGCGCGGGAGTTCTCCGCCTGGTACGCCGAGGGTGGGTTCCCCGGGGTCACGCTCTCCGACCTGCGGTACGGGTCGCCGCGGTTGAACGCGGAGACGCTGATCAGGCCGCAGCCGCTCGGCACCTACCTGCTGATGTGCGAGGTCACCCACGGCTGGGTGACGGTGAGTTCGCCCGGGCGCGAGGAGTGCCACGTCGGCGCCGGCGGGACCTACGTACTGGACGCGCACCGCCCGTTCCAGGTGCGTTGGTCGCCCGGCGCACGGATGTTCACCGTGCGGCTGGCCCGCGAGGACGTGGAGCGGGCCGTGGCCGACGCGCTGGGTCTCGAGGAGCCGGTGCCGGCCAGGTTCGCGCTCGGCGGCGCCGTGTCGCCGCGGGCCGCCAGGACGTGGGCCGGCATATCGGGCGCGGTGCGCCGCGAGATCCTCGGCGAGGGCATCGCGGGCGACAACCCGCTCGTCGCCGCGCAGTTGACGCAGACGACGGCGGCCCTGCTCGTCGGGACCCAGCGGCTGATCGTCCCGAACGGCGCGGACATCCGGCGCACCGGCGTCGTCGGCCACGCGGCCGTGCGCCGCGCGATGGCCCTGGTCGAGGAGCGGGCCGACGAGCCGCACACGCTGGCCGACCTGGCGGCGGCGGCCCGGGTCAGCCCGCGCGCCCTCCAGGAGGCGTTCCGCCAGCACCTGGACACCACCCCGCTCGGCTACCTCCGCGAGGTCCGCCTCAGGCGCGCCCACCAGGACCTGCTCGCCGCCGGCCGGGACGGCTCGGCCACCGTCTCCGACATCGCCTACCGCTGGGGCTTCTCCAACCTGGGGCGGTTCGCCGCCTACTACCGCGAGCGGTACGGTCAGCCGCCCTCCAGGACGCTCAGCGGCTGAACCGGCGCCGGACCGGGTTCCGCCCCCTTGGCGGCGTCTGGACGACGTGTAAAAATGCCGCGTGCTTACCTTCCGCGTGGCTCGTCGGCACATCGATCTCCGCCGGTCCACCAGCGCCTCCTGTTGCGCCTGACGCCCTGATCCCGACCGGATCCCCTTCCGCGGCAGCTCGGTCCTGACGACGGACCCTGCCGAGAGCGTCCTTCCCACGAGACCGGCACCCCCTCCCGTTCCCGCGTGCCCGCGCGCCGCGTTCGGCTGTCGTGCTGTCGGCTCGTGCCGTCCCCACCGGAGCGCACCATGCCCTCGCTCGCCCGAGCACGCAGGAAATCCGCCCCCGCGTCCGCCGCGGACCCCCCTCCCGCCGTCGAAGGACGCCGTCGGAAGGCTGTCGCCGGCCCGCTGCGCCGCGTCGGGCTGCGGCTGCTGGCGCTGGCCGTCCTGCTCGGCGCCTGGCAGACCGTCGTCGGGTTGGAGCTGTGGCCGCCGGTGCTGGTGCCGTCGCCCGCCGACGTCGTCGACGCGCTGGTGCGGACGTCGACGGAGAACGACGGCGTCCGCGGCTACCAGGGCCACTACCTGGTCGAGCACCTGGGCGTCAGCCTGCGCCGGATCGCCGTCGGCTCGCTGATCGGCGTGGGCGTCGGCCTGGCCGTCGGGCTCCTCATGGGGACGCTCGGCTGGGTGCGGGTGGTCGTCGAGCCCTGGGTGGCGTTCCTGCGGACGCTGCCGCCGCTCGCCTACTTCAGCCTGCTCGTCATCTGGTTCGGCATCGACGAGTCCCCCAAGATCTGGCTGCTGGCCATCGCCGCCATGCCGCCGGTCGCGGTGGCCACGGCCGCCGCCACCGCCTCGGCGCCGATCGCGCTGGTGGAGGCGGCGCAGGCCATCGGCGCCGGGCGCCGGCAGGTGATCCGTTCGGTCGTGCTGCCCGCCGCGCTGCCGGAGATCCTCACCGGCGTGCGGCTCGCGGTGGGCATCGCCTACTCCTCGGTGGTCGCCGCCGAGACCGTCAACGGGCTGCCCGGCATCGGGGGCATGGTCCGTGACGCGCAGCGCTACAACCAGTCCGACGTCGTCATCCTCGGGCTCTTCGCCATCGGCGTCTCCGGCCTCCTCATCGACAGCGGCCTGCGGCTCCTCGAACGCCGTCTCGCGCCGTGGCGTGGCCGTACCTGAGGCCGCGCCCGGCGCCATGCCCCCGCGCCATGCCCCCGCCAGAACGACGCCGCCGCCCCACCCGTCCACCGCGAGAGAAGGAACCCCCCATGCCCGGATCCCCGCGCGCCACCCGCGCCGCCGCCCTCACCCTCGCCCTCGCCTTCTCCCTCACCCTGAGCGCCTGCGGCTCGGACGGGGGCGGCGGGTCGGGGGCCGGCGACCGGACCCTCCGCCTGGCCTACCAGGCGTTCCCCAGCGGCGACCTGATCGTCAGGGACCAGGGCTGGCTGGAGGAGGCGCTGCCCGAATGGGACATCGAGTGGACGCGGTTCGACTCCGGCGCCACCATCAACACCGCGTTCGTCGCTGAGTCGGTCGACCTGGCGGCGATAGGCTCAAGCCCCGTCGCGCGCGGCCTCTCGGCGCCGTTGGACATCCCGTACCAGGTCGCCTGGGTGCTCGACGTCGCCGGCGAGAACGAGGCGCTGGTGGCGCGCGAGGACGCGGGCATCGGGTCGGTGGCCGACCTCGAAGGCCGCACGGTGGGCGTCCCGTTCGCCTCGACGTCCCACTACAGCCTGCTCGCCGCGCTCGAACAGGCGGGTCTCGACGCGGCGTCCGTCGACATCGTCGACCTGGAGCCGCAGGACATCGTCGCGGCCTGGACGCGGGGCGACATCGACGCCAGCTACGTCTGGCTGCCCACGCTCGACGAACTGAGGGAGACCGGCCGGACCCTCACCACCAGCGAGGAGGTCGCGGCCGCCGGCAAGCCGACGCTCGACCTCGGCGTCGCGTCCACCGCCATCGTCGAGGAACACCCCGAGGTCATCGCCGCCTGGCGGGAGGTCCAGGCCCGCGCGCTCGACCTCATCCACGACAACCCCGCCGCGGCCGCCGAGGCCGTCGGCCGGCAACTCGGCATCGACGCCGACGCCGCGGCCGCCCAGCTCGCACAGGGCGTGTTCCTCCGGCCCGCCGACCAGTCGAGCCCCCAGTGGCTCGGCACGCCGGAGGAGATCGGGGACGTGGCGGTGAACCTGCACGACGCCGCCGAGTTCCTCGCCGAGCAGCACCAGATCGAGAGCGCCCCCGACCTCGCGGTGTTCCAGGAGGCCGTCCACGCGGAGGGATTGGCCGATGTCGACGGTTCCTGACGCCGGGGCCGCCGGCACCGCCACCGTGGCGGCCGTCTCGGTCCGCGACGTGGCGCACGTGTACGGGCGCGGCGCGTCCGCCGTGCGGGCGCTCGGACCGATCTCGCTCGATGTGCCGGCGGGCGAGTTCCTGGTGCTGGTCGGCCCCTCGGGCTGCGGCAAGAGCACCCTGCTGCGGCTGATCGCCGGCTTCGACCGACCCACCTCCGGCACGGTCACCGTGCGCGGCGAGGTTCCCGAGCCGGGGCGCCAGTCCGGCGTGGTCTTCCAGCAGCCGCGGCTCTTCCCCTGGCACACCGTCGGCGACAACGTCGGCCTCGCGCTGCGCTACGCGGGCGTGCCGCGCGCCGAGCGGCCCGCCCGCGTCGCCGAACTCCTGGACCGGGTGGGCCTGTCGGGCACGGCGGGTCGCCGGGTCTGGGAGATCTCCGGGGGACAGCAGCAGCGGGTGGCCATGGCCCGCGCGCTCGCCGGCGACCGTGACCTCCTGCTGCTCGACGAGCCGTTCGCCGCGCTCGACGCGCTGACCAGGGAGCGACTCCAGGAGGACGTGCGGCGGGTGGGCCACGAGACCGGGTCCACGTCCGTCTTCGTCACGCACAGCGTCGACGAGGCGGTGTTCCTCGCGACGCGGATCGTCGTGCTGAGCCGCCGTCCCGGCGTGATCACCCTGGACCTGCCCGTCGACCTGCCGCGCACCGGCCTCGACCCCGACGACCTGCGCGGCCTGCCGGAGTACGCGGCCCTGCGCGCCGAGACGGGCGCCGCGGTCCGCGCCGCCGCCTGAGCGACCCGTACCACCACCCACGGAGGAGACCGAGATGACCAGCACCGACACCACGCCCCTCGCGCTGGGCCTGAACGTCCTCGGCCCCGGCTTCGGCGCCCGGATCGACGACCTCGACCTGACCACCGCGACCGACGCCCAACTCGTCGCGGTCCGCGCCGCGCTCGTCGAGCACAAGGTGCTGTTCTTCCCCGGCCAGCGCCTCGACCCGGACAGCCAGGTGGCGCTCGGCCGCCGCCTCGGCGAACTGACCGCCTCCCACCCGGTGGTGCCGGGGATCGACGAGGACCACCCCGAGATCTACGCGCTCGACGCCGCCGACAACGGCTTCGCCGACGTCTGGCACACCGACGTCACCTTCGTGCACCGCCCCCCGCTCGGCTCGATCCTGCGTGCCGTCCAGGTGCCGCCCACCGGCGGTGACACCAGCTGGGCCGACAGCCAACTCGCCTACGAGTCGCTCTCCGCGCCGGTGCGGGACCTGGCCGACCAGCTCACCGCCGTGCACGACGGCAGCCGCGAGTTCGGCTACTACCTGGCGCAACGCCGTGGTGGCGAGGGCAACGAGTGGGACGGCGAGCGCTACCGCGGCCTCGACCCCGTCGAACACCCGGTGGTGCGCGTGCACCCCGAGACCGGCCGCAAGGGGCTCTTCGTGAACCCCGGCTTCACCTCGCACGTCGTCGGCCTCTCGGCGGCCGAGAGCCGCGGTGTCCTCGACCTCCTGTACGCCCACCTGACCAAGCCGGAGCACATCGTCCGCCACCGCTGGCGCGCCGGCGACGTCGCGATGTGGGACAACCGCGCCACCCTGCACTACGCCAACCGCGACTACGGCGACTTCCGACGCGTCATGCACCGCGTCACGCTCCGCGGCGACGTCCCCTTCGGCCCGGCGACGGCCGGCGGCCGCCGGTAGGGGAGGGGTCAGCGCGCGGCGGTCATCCGCCGCGCCATGGTGTGTTCGAGGAGGGTGATCAGGGCGAGCTTGCCGGACTCGCGGGAGCGCGCGTCGCACATCACGACCGGCACCCGCGGGTCGAGGTCGAGCGCGAGGCGGACCTCCTCGGTGGTGTAGTCGCAGGCGCCGTGGAAGCGGTTGACCGCGACGACGAACGACGTGCCGCGGTGCTCGAAGTAGTCGACGGCGGGGAAGGAGTCCTCGAGCCGCCGGGTGTCGGCCAGCACGATGGCGCCGAGCGCGCCGAGCGCCAACTCGTCCCACATGAACCAGAAACGGTTCTGCCCGGGCGTGCCGAAGAGGTAGAGCACCAGGTCGCGGCTGATCGTGATCCGGCCGAAGTCCATGGCCACGGTCGTCGTGGTCTTGGCCTCGACGCCGCTGAGGTCGTCCACGCCCTCGCTCGTCTTCGTGATCACCTCCTCGGTCCGCAGCGGGGAGATCTCGCTGACGGCGCCGACCATCGTGGTCTTCCCGACGCCGAACCCGCCGGCGATCAGGATCTTGACCGCCGTCGGGAGACCGCCATGACCGGGGTACGACGCGGAGCCCGCGTCAGAGCCTGCGAATTCCATCGAGTACCGCCTGAAGAAGCTGGATGTCGGGGGCCTCGGCCAGCGCGATCGGTGCGCGGGTCTGGATGGCCCCCATGTCGAGTAGGTCTCCGAGCAGGACCTTGGTCACTGTCACGGTCATGTCCAGCCGAGCGGAGATCTCGGCGACGGAGAGCGGGCTGCCCGCGCACATGCGCAGGATCGCGACGTGCTCCGGCTCGTAACCGGGGCGTGCCGTGTCGGGGTTGGTGGCGACGATCAGGGTGATCAGGTTGAACTCGTCCCGGCTCGGCCGGGTCCGGCCGCCGGTCCTCGCGAACGAGCGCACGATGGGACCCGCGTCCACGTCCCACCATGATTCATCCGGTCCGGACATGGGGCCTCATCTCAGGGGGACGTGGGCGAGACCGCTGCCGCGTGCCGGGGCGCCGCGGCGAGGTACTCACCGACGCGCTTGACGAGCAGGTTCATCTCGTAGGCGACGAGGCCGACGTCGATGTCGTCCTCGCCGAGGATGGCGAGGCAGGCGCCCTGCCCCGCGCCGGTCACGAACAGGAAGAGGTTCTCCAGTTCGACGATCGTCTGCCGCACGTGCCCGCCGTCGAAGCGGTACCCGAAGCCCCTGGCCAGGCTCTGGAACCCGGAGGCGACCGCCGAGATGTGCTCGGCGTCCTCCCGGCCGAGGTCGCGCGAGTGGGCGATCACCAGACCGTCGGCCGACAGGACGAGGACGTGCCGCGTTCTGGGGACCCGCCGGACGAGGTCGTCCAGCATCCAGTTGAGGTCGGTGGCCTGGTTCGGCATCTGCGTCATCGCGGGTCCCACTGCCCTTCTCCGGCCGGCCAGTTACCGGCCACGTCGTCTTGTCCGCCGTCACGTTCCCGCTCCGCGTCGACGCGGCCCCGGTACGACTGGCGCTGGTACGTCGACATCAGGCGGCGCGCCTCCTCGGCCGACCGCTCACCGGGCGCCGCGTCGGGCATCGGGGTCGTGGGGCGCAGCAGCTCCGGTTGCATGCTGGCCTGGCGGATCCGGCGCGGCAGCTGCTTCGGCGTCCGCCTCGGCGGCTCCTGGCGTGCCGCGCCGCGCTGGAGGCCGTCGCGGATCGGCTCGACGTTGTCGGGCATGCGCGGCTCCTCCCAGCGGGACGGCGCCACCACCGTCTCCACGCGGCGCGGCGGCGGCGTCGGCTCCGCGGACGGCGGCACCGGGGCGTGTTGTCCGGCGTCCCGCGCCCAGACGGGCGCGCCCGTCGCCGGCCGCGCGCTCTCCGGCGCGGGCACCGGCGCCTGCAGCTGCGCCTGGGCCTGCGCCGTCGCCCCGGCCATCGCCTCGACGCGGTCCCGGGCCTGGGCCTGGGCGGCCTGCGCCTGGGCGTCGGGCTCGGTGTCCTTCAGCAGCTCCGTCGGCGCCAGGACGATGGCCGAGGTCCCCCCGTAGGGCGAGGGACGCAGGGTCACCATGATGTTGTGGCGGGCCGCCAGCCGCGCCACGACGAACAGGCCGAGCCGGGTGTCCTCCGTGAAGCCCATGACGTTGAACTCGGGCGCCGCCGTCAGCAGGCGGTTGGCCTCCTCGCGCACCTCGTCGGACATGCCGATGCCCCGGTCCTCGATCTCGATCCCGAGCCCCTTGGGCACCACCTCGGCGCGGATCTGCACGCTGGTGTGCGGCGGGGAGAACGTCGTCGCGTTCTCGACCAGTTCGGAGAGCAGGTGCATCATGTCGCCGGCCACCGGTCCGGCGAGCGTGACCTCGGGGATCCCGGCCAGCTTGACCCGGGAGTAGTCCTCGGTCTGGGAGGCCGCCGCGCGCAGGATCTCGGTCAACCGCACCGGTCGGCGCCAGCGCCGGGCGGGCATCGCGCCGCCGAGGATGGACAGGTTCTCGGAGTTGCGCCGCATCCGGGTGGCGAGGTGGTCGACCCGGAACAGCTCGGCCAGCAGGTCGGGATCCTCCTCGTTGTCCCGCTCGAGACGGTCGAGCAGGGCCAGTTGGCGGTGCACGAGACCCTGGCTGCGCTGCGCGAGGTTGAGGAACACCCGGCTGATGCCCTCGCGCGTCTCGGCCTGCTCGATCGCCGCGCGGACGGCGATGCGCTGCGCGATGGCGAACGCGCCGGCGACCTGCCCGATCTCGTCCGAGCCCTGCTCCATCTCGGGGACCGCCTCGGCGAGTTCGACCTTGTCGCCCTTCTGCAGGCGGGTGATGACGTCGGGCAGCCGCTCCTCGGCCAGCCGCAGCGTCGCGCCGCGGAGGTCGCGGAGCCGACGGATCAGCGCCCGGGACACCAGCACGGAGATCAACACGGCCAACGCGATGGCCAGCAGCGCCCCCACGCTGGTCAGGACCACCGAGGTCATCAGGTCGTCGACCCGGTCGTTGGCGAAGCCGACCGCGAAGTCCACCTGGTCCAGGGTGAGTTGTTGGAGATTATCGGCGACCTGGAGCATCGAGGTCTGCCACTCGTCGAAGTCGCCGGGGATCCCGCCGGTCCCGACGGCCGCGTCCTCCGCGGCGACCAGCACCGACCACTCGGGCCCGGCGGTGATCTCCTGGAGGCGCTCCGCCTGCGCTCCGCGCAGCGCCGGCGCCACCACCCCCCACTGCTCCCGCTGCACGCCGACCAGCGCGGTGAGTTGCCGCTGCTCGGCGGTCGACATGCCGTCGGGCGACGACAGGCCCGTGGACAGCACCGCGTTCTGCCGGGCCAGGCTCTCCAGCGCGCGGAACATCGCCGCGGCGGTCGTCCCCTCGTTGAGCGCCTCGGAGTCGTTGGTCAGGCGGGCCTCGGCCTCGAAGTACGTCATGCCGGTGCTCACGGCGCCGGTGAAGAACTCGAACGCCTGGGCGTGGTCGACCGCGCGCGCGTCGACCTGCTGCCGGAAGTCGGGCAGCATCGCGAGGCCCTGGCTGATCTGCCCGAAGATCTCCTGGAGGGCGGGCGGGTTGTTCTCGACCACCGGCTCGGCGGCCTGGCTCATCGCCGCGAGCTTCTGGTCGGTGTCCGCGCGCTGCTCCTGGAGCGGCCCCGGATCGGCCTCGGGATGGGCCAGGTAGCTCATCGACAGCCGACGCTCCTCCTGGAGCGCCACCATCGCGGTCACGCCGTTGACCCCGACCGCCTCCACGTCGCGCACGGTCTGCCGCAGGTCGAGCGCCTCGTTGAACCCGGCGATCGTGTACGTGCCCCACAGCGCGCTCAGGGCCAGGCTCGGGATCAGCACCAGCACGAGAACGCGGGCCCGGATCGACCAGGGGCCCCGCCGCCCACGCGCCCGGAGCAGGGGCCGCCGGCCGGCACGCTGCCTGGCCCGGCCCCGTCTCGCCCGCCTTCCGGTGCCGGACGCACTCACGGTGGGGGCTGCCTCGGGGTCATGCGGTGAATCTGACAGCAAGTCGAAAATTCCCCTGAACGGTGGACAACCGGAGCACCAGTCGTGACACCCCGTACGACATCGGCGCCCAGGATGCTGGAGCCCGGCGCGCCGCTGTCGACGATTCACGAACGCGGAGTCGTCACTTCCCGCACCGGGGTTTCCCCGTCGCCCCGCTCCCCGGCCTGGGACCGCCGGTACTCGCTGGGCGTGACGCCGTAGAAGGCGCGGAACACCCGGCTGAACACGGTCGGGTTCTCGATCCCGACGGACCTGGCTATCGCGGCTATCGGGCGCTGCCTCCGCCGCGGGCTCGCCAGGTTCCGGCGCGCCTCCTCCATGCGGCTCTGCCGGATGTACCTGGCCGGCGACGTGCCGCCCTCCCGGAACACCAGCTCGACGTAGCGCACGGAGACCCCGAACGCCGCCGCCACCACCTTCGCGGACAGGTCGGGCTCGGCGAGATGCCGCCGCACGAAGTCCCGCATGCGCAGCAGTTGGGCGTGGTGGCCGAGGAGCCCGTTCACCCCCGACTGGTCGCCCGACTCGTCGGACCGCAGCACGGAGAAGACCAACTCACGCAGCACGTACCCGAGTTCGGGCAGCAGGTCAGGATCGAACCGCTCGCCGCCGGAGTGCACCTCGGCGATCGTGGCGCGCAGCACCCGCAACACCGGGTTCTGGGCGGCGATGCGGCGACCGACGTGTTCGCCGCTGACCGGCATCACCCGCGTCACGTCGGCGCGCGGCAGCGTCAGCACCAGGTGGTGGCCGAACTCGTTGGCGCTGAGCTGGAAGGGCGCCGTGCTGTCGAGCAGGACCGCGTCCCCGCGCCGCAGCCGGGACAGCGCGTTCCCGCTGAGCGACGCGCTGTCCTCCTGGGCGATCGAGAGAAGGAAGAAGTCGTCCTGGTTCCCGGCGAGCATCCTGGGCGTGCGCACGACGCGCACCGGATCGGTCCCGACGTCCGTCAGCGTGAGGCAGCCCAGGTCGAGTTGGCGGAGCCAGCCCGTGTAGCCGGCGCCGTTCCCGGTGCCGCCGATCGGGATCGCGTCGAGCTCGATCAGGCAGTCGCGCAGCATCCCCCGCCAGGTGTCGACGTCGGATGACGTGCCGCCGACCAGGGGCGACGGGCTCGGCCCGGGGGCGACGCGCAGGGCACGGGAGGCGGCCCCTCTCCCGTGCGGCCGCGAGGTCCTGGGCGGCAGGCTCATCGCACGGCCCTTCCTTCGTAGGGGGCGGACCTCCAGAAATGTACAGACCGGGTGCGCGGATGGTCGGTTCAGGTCACGACTGACGGTTCACCATGATCCCCGCCGCTGCCGAACCAGGAGGTACAGATGCGTAGGGCCGCCGTACTCGGGGGCAGTATCGCGGGGCTGCTGGCCGCCCGGGTGCTGAGTGACCACGCGGACGAGGTGGTGGTGCTCGAACGCGACGACATCGCCCCCGCCGGCGACTTCGGGGGCGACCAGGAACCCCGCCCCGGAGTCCCGCAGGGCACCCAGATGCACGCGCTGCTCGACGCGGGCCGCCGCAGGATCGACCACTGGCTCCCCGGCTTCGCCACCGAACTCGTCGCCGCCGGTGCCGCGCTCGCGGACACCGGGACGGACGTGCACTGTTTCCTCGACGGCAGACGCAAGGTGCTGACGGGCGACATCGAGATGGTCAGCGCCACCCGGCCCTTCCTGGAGGCACACCTCCGCCGCCGGGTGCTGGCGTTCGACAACGTGCGGCTGGTCAACGGCCGCGTGCGGGGCCTGGCGTTCACCGGCGACCGGGTGAGCGGGGTGCGGTACGCGGACGCCGCCGACGCGGAGGACGTCCTGACCGCCGACCTGGTGGTCGACGCCACCGGCCGGGCCAGCCGGATCGGCACCTGGCTGCGCGAGGGCGGCTGGCCTGAGCCGGGGATGCGGCGCATGCCGGTGGACCTCGGCTACGCCACCGCGCTCTTCCGCCGCCCCGCGGGACCCCACGACGCCACGCTGGCGCAGTCCCTGGCGAACCTGCCGGACGGCCGCCTGCGGCTCGGCACCCTCGGCCGGGTCGAGGGCGACCGCTGGGTCGTCCTGGTCGCCGGCTACGCGGCCGACCGACCGGGCCGCGGCGTCGAGGAGTTCCTGCTCCGCTGCAAGGAGGACCCGGCGGCGCCCTTCCGTCAACTGGCCGAGGACGGCGAGCCGATCGGCGAACCGGTGACCTACCGGCACCCCGACAACCGACGCCGCGACTTCCACCTGCTCGACCGGTTCCCCGCCGGCCTCGTCGCGGTCGGCGACACCCTGGCCTCGTTCAACCCCATCTACGGCCAGGGCATGTCCTCGGCCACGTCGCACGCCTCCTGCCTGGCGACCTACCTCGAATCCGGGCAGTCCCCACGGGACCCGGCCTGGTCCTTCTTCAGACAGGCCCGCACCGTCGTGGACGACGCCTGGCAGACGTCCGCCCTCAACGACATGAAACTGCCGCACGTCACCGGCCCACGCCCCCGCGGCTTCACGGTCGCCGCCCGCCTCAGCGACCTCATCGTCCGCGCCTCGGTGACCGACCCGGTGATACACCGCCGCTTCCTCGACGTGATGCACATGCGGTCCTCGGCGAAGACCCTGATGCGCCCCGGCACCCTGCTCCGCGCGGCCTGGGCGGTCCGCCGGGACCCCGCGCGGGCCGACGTCGCCGTGTGACAGCGCGTCGGCGCGAGCCGCCCTGATCCAGCACCACCGAGCGCGCGGTTGCGGCACCCTGGGACCCAACGGACATCTCGTGGGAGGGGAACGGCAACCTGTGGTCCAGGGGGATGCGGTCGAGGGGGATGCGGTCGAGGGGAATGTGGTCAAGGGGGACGAGGTCTTCGACCGGTACGAACTCAGGGAGAAGCTCGGCGCGGGAAGTGATACGGCCGTCGAGGTGTGGACGGCCTTCGACCGCGTGATGGCGAGAGACGTCGTGCTCAAGCGGGGCCGCGACGAGCGGGCCATCAGGCGCTTGAAGGCGGCGAGCCGGGCCATGGCGGAACTGAAGGACCACCCCCACGTGGCCGAGCTGTACGGGACGGAGGAGAGCCCGGTCACCGGCTTCTGGCAGGTGATCGAGCACGTGCCGGGCGGGAGCCTGGAGCTGCGGCTCGTCTCCCCGGAGCAGGCGGCCCGCTGGTGCGCGCAGATCGCCGCCGTGCTCGTGCGGCTGCACACCGTCCAGCTGGTGCACTGCGATGTCAAGCCCTCCAACGTTGTCCTCACCGCCGAGGAGAACGCCAAGCTCATCGACTTCGACTCGGTGTGCTCACTGAGCGGGGACGGCGGAACGATCAGCTTCACGCCGGAGTTCGCGGCGCGGGAGGTGGCCAGGTACAGCGCTCCCTGCCCGCGGTCCGACGTCTTCTCCCTGGCCGCCACGTTTCACACGCTCGTCGCGGGCACGCCACCGCGCCTGTCGCACAGCCCGCGGAGCCAGGCCGAGCAGGGAAGGGTGGTCATCGATGACCGGATCCCCCGGCGGCCCCGGCGGATGCTCGCCGCCATGCTGGCCGCCGATCCCGAGCTGCGCCCGGACGCCGCCGGAGCCCGGCGCGTGCTGGAGCGCGTCGCGGCCGGCGGCCGATTACCGCTGGGCTGGCGACCGGATGTGCGACGGCGGCTGCTCCGCACCGGGGCGGTGGCCGTTCTCTCGGCGTTGTCGGGTGTTCTGTCCCTCCTCCTGGGAGGGCCGTGGAACGAGGAGACCGCCCGCTCTCCCGAGCCCCGCGAGGACACTGCCGCCACCTCCGGCTCCGATCCGACGCCCTCCGCGCCTCCGCTGCCGACCCCCGCCGCATCGCCCAGCGCTTCCGTGGGCTCGCCGCCCCCCTCGACCGTCGAATCCCCCGATCCCCCTGAACTTTCGCGCCTGGACGCCTGCTTCGACGGCACCTGCGAGGTGACCGTCGCGGAGGGCACGCGGATCCAGCTCGACGGGCGTTACGGCGTCGACGAGGTGCTGGTGACCGCGGTCACCCCGACCAGCGTGAACGTGAGCGCGTGGAGCGACTACGGCGGCGGGGGCGGGATCGGCCCCGCGGGCCAGACCCTCACCGTCATGGCGGGCTTCGGCGTGCGCGTGGTGTCCCTCGGCGGCGACGGAACAGCCGTCATCGCCCTCATGCCCCTGTGAAGTCCCTGGTCGGAGAGGTGGGGAGGGGTCCCCGGCGACGTCAGCATGCTTGGTTCCCAGCGGCCGACCACCCGAGGAGCCAGAAGCGTGATGACGAGCGACGCCAGCACACTCCATGCCAGTTCCATGGACGGCGCGGTCACGAGCGAGCCGCGACCGGGGCTGACCGTCCGGTTCGGGCGGGGAATCGGCCCGCAGGACGAGGGGCCCGACGTGGACCTGCGCGTCGGCGCGGCCGACCTCCAGGTCAGCCGGCGGCAGGGCGAACTGTCCTTCCGGCACGGCCACTGGTGGCTGCGGAACGTGGGCACCGCGCAGCTCCGGCTGTCCCAGGGGCGCTGGCTGTTCCGCGCCTCGGATCCGGTTCTTGTCACTCCCGGATACACCACGTTCCAGGTGTTGGGCAGCGGCAGCCGCGTGCATCTCGTCGAGTTGTTCGTGACGGAACTGGGCGACCGGCCGCCCGCCGTCCCTCCCGGCGCCCGGACGGTCGGGCGCAGGCGCTGGCCACTGCGCCCCGACGAGCGGCTCATCCTGGCCGCGCTCGGCCAGCGGTACCTCGCCGGCGAACGGGACCCGCAGCCACTGACGTACCGTCAGGTCGCCGAGCTGCTCGACCTTCTCCACCCCCGGGCGCGTTGGCGGGAACCGCGGGTCCGCAGGACGGTGGACGAGGTCCGCGGTCGGCTGGCGCAGACCGGCTTCCCCTACCCCCTGCGGGAGGGCGAGCGCGGCGAGGCGTCGGACAACCGGCTGAAGCACAACCTGTTGACCGGCCTGTTCGAGTCGGACAGCCTGAGACCCGAGGATCTCGGCCTGCTCGATGACGGAGTCGACGGCTGAGCCGGGGGAGGGACGGCGCATGGTCAGGCGGACCGTCGGGAGCCCCGGCCTGTCAGGGCTCGGCGCCCTACTGCCGGTCTCCTCCTGGAACGACCTGCTGGGCTTCGGCGCGGCCAGACACTACCGGCCCGGCCGCACGCTGATGTCCCAGGGCGGCCCGGGAGACGCCGTCCATGTGCTGGTGCGTGGCCGGGTGCAGGTCCGGCAGTTGGTGCCCGAAGGCATCGGGCTGCCGCTCGCGGTGCGCTACCCGGGCGAGGTGCTCGGCGAGATCGCGGTTCTCCGCGAACTGACGCGCACCGCCACGGTCACCGCCATCGATCCGTGCGACGTACGAGTCGTGCCGGCGCCGCGCTTCCGGTCGTTCGTCGCCACCCGTGGGCTGGGGCCGCTGATCGCCGAACTCTCCTACCGGCGGCTGCAGGAGGCCGAGCGGCTCAGGACCGAACAGGTCGCACTGCCGTTCATCCAGCGGCTGTGCAGGATGCTTGTCGCGCACGCGGTCAGGGACGGGCGGGGCGACTGGGCTGTGGACCTCCACATGTCACAGGAGGAGCTCGGCCTGATGTGCGGTGGACGCCGTGACTCGATGAGCAGGGCGCTGCGGACCCTCCGCGAGGAGGGGATCGTCACGACCGCGCGACGGGTGGTCGTGATCCTCGACATGTCCGGCCTGCGGCACTACGCGCACAACGGCGCCCCGGCCGGCAACGGCCCGAGCGGCGCGTAACTCACATCCAGCACTGCCTGTTTTTACGCACCCCTCCCCGACGAGACGGGTCATCGTGACGTCTCCACAGGGTCGTTCGAGATCCGGGTGCCGCTCATTTCCCGTGGACGCCGGGATCCCCGACGACCACACGACCAACCGTCGAAGGACCGCCATGTCCGTCCAACTACCGCCTTACCGAGCCCTGTTGGCGGGGGACATCGAGAGTTACTCCGCCCGGCCGGGTGACGCGCTGCCGGCGGTGCTCGGCACGCTGCAGAGAGTGGTGCGGGAGAGCATGCGCCGCTGCGACCTGGACTGGTCGGAGGCGGTCTTCCCTCAGGTCACGGGCGACAGCTTCGTCCTCGGGCTGGCCTCGGAGCGGTTACCTGTGGTGCTCGACCGCTTCCTTCCCGAGCTCCAACTGGCCCTGGCCGACGAGGCGGCGGCGCTGCCCCGGCGCGTGGGCGCGGTCCGGCTGCGCTGCGCCGTTCACGTCGGGCCGGTGCCCGACAGCGGGGTGTGCACGCCCATGACGGAGGTGCACCGACTGCTGGACTGCCAACCGGTGCGCGAGGCGCTGGCGCGGACCGACCCGGAGGTGACGTTCCTGGCCGCCATCGTCTCCGAGGCGGTCGTCAACGACGTGGTGAAGGCGGGCTACTCGCGGCTGCGGCCGGGTGAGCTGACCCGGGTGCGGGCCCGGGTCAAGCGGTTCGACCAGCCCGCGTTCGTCTTCGTCCCCAAGCCCTCGGGGCCGGGCCTGGGCAGTGGGTTCGCCGGGCCCACCCAGGCCCCGCCCGTGCCGCCGACCCCAGGGACCTCGGGGACGCCGGGGCCCTCGGGGACCTCCGCGGCGAACGGGACCTCCGTCCACAACGTGGTCAGCGACGCCCGCGTCAACGGCTTCGTCATCCAGAGCGGCGGCAACATCGTCGGCGGTATCCAGGCGCCGGTGACGGTCCAGGCCGCACCCGCCTCCCGGACCTGCCCCGTCCCGGCCGACGAGCTCGCCACGGCCGCGCGCCGGCACGCCGGTCTCGCTCCGCCCGACGTCCTGGAAGCCCGACGGCAGCTGCGGGAGCGGCACCTGGTGGTGCTGGCCGGCGACCCGGGAGACCGTCGTCACGCCGCGCTGTGGCTGCTCGGCGAACTGGCGGAGCGCGACCGGATCGAGATCGTCGATGTCGTCAGGGAACGGGCCCGCCCGGCCGTGGCCGGGCTCCCCCTGGACGCCCGCACCGGTTCCGTACTGGAGCTGAAGGAGTCCGACCGCGATCGCCCGGACACCCCCTTCGCCGAGGAACTGCTCCTGCACGCCCTCCGGCTGGCGCAGCACGGCTCCTACCTGGTGGTCACCGTTCCCCCGCGGCTCTGGGGCGCGTGCTGGCCGGTGCTGCCGGCCGTGCGCCTGGTCCGGCAACGCGACTCGGGCGGTACCGACCAGGGCGAGGAGTCCCTGCGTCTCGTCGACCCGGAGGGGAGTGACTCCGTCTACCCGCTCCGGACCGACCTCGGCGCCCCGCGTGGCCTGGTGACCCTGGGCCGAGCCACCCCGCACGCCGCCCCGCCCGACATCGTCCTCGACGCCGACCCGCGGAGCTGGATCTCCCGCGATCACCTCCGCCTGGAGTTCGACGACGGCCACTGGTGGCTGGTGCCGCGCAGCGACAACCGGCCGTTGCTCCTTCCCCGGGGCGGCGACGAGCCCTCCCGGGTCGAGGACCGGACTCGGCTCAGGGACGGCGACCAGATCCACATCGCGGTCCGCCCTGGCCAGGACGGCCGGTCGCGCCACTGGCGCATCGAGTTCACCGACCCGCACGACACGCGCCGGGCCCTCGGCCCCGGCGCGGCAATGGAGAACGGAGAGAACCGTTGACGACCTCGCTGTCATCTTCCCCAACCCCGGCCACGCCCGGCGCACTTGCCGACCCGGGCGGAACCCCCGCGCGCCGCGCCCCACGCACCTTCCTCGGCACCGGGATCGTGGCCGTCGGGTCCACCGCCGTGGCCGTGCCGCTGGGGCTGCTCGACCGGCTTCCCCTCCCCGACGGCCTCGGCGAGGGCGGAACGGGCGGGCTCGGGGCCGTGGTGCTCGGTGCGGCCCTCTGGGCGGTGCTCTTCGCCCTCGCCCGGCTGGCGAGCACCGCACGCGAGCGGTTCCTGCTGGGCCAGGTGCGGCTGGTCCTGGCGGACCAGCCGTACGCGGTATCGGTCGGGTCCGTCAGGCGTTCGCTGACGGCCCGGCTCAACGGACTGCCGCTGGAGAACTCCTTCATCGGGCGCCGCCTCAGGGCGCTGACCGAGGCGGGGGAGTCGGTCCCCGGCGTCCTGGCCGCGCACTCCGAACTCGACCACGGGCACCGGGAGGTGACCTATGGCCCGGCCAGGGCGCTCACCTGGGCGTTGCCCGCGCTCGGCTTCCTGGGCACGGCCTCGGAGATGGCGCGGGCCGTGGAGGGTCTGGGCAGCACGGTGGCCGCCACCTCGGACTACGCCCAGCTCCGCGACGCCCTCGTCACCGGTGTCATCCCGGCGCTGGCCCACGCGTTCACCCTGACACTCTTCGCCCTGGGGGCGAGCGTCGTCGCTCACACCCTCCTCGCGTGGGCCCATGCCCGCGAGGAGCGGGTCCTCCTGGACGTGGAGGACGTGATGCTGGAGATCGGCACGCTCGTCGGCCCCGGTCGTGGCCCCGGCGGCGCAGCCGCCGTGCCGGCCGAGCTGCCGGGCCAGCTGGCCGGTCTCGCCCACGAGGTCGGCGAGGCCCGGCGGGCGATGACGGAGTCGGTCGGCCGGCTCTCCGCCCTCGACCTGGCCCGCCTCGGCCCGCTGCTCCAGTCGGTCGACCACCGTCTCGAGCTGATCCATGGCGAGTTGGGCCGTGACCTCGTCATCAGTCGGGCGTACCGGCCCGGGCCGCCGCGGAGCTGACACGATGACCACTCCTCTCATCCCGGTCGCCGTCCGGCGGCGCGCCCGCACCGGTGACGGCGGGGCTCCCGTCGAACTCCGCTTCGTGGACATGCTCATGATCGTCATCGCCACGCTGATGTTCCTGGCGATCACGCTCAGCGTGGTCAGCGCCGTCGCCGCCCGCGGGGGCGGGGCCGACATCGCACGGCAGGCGTCCCCACCCCAGGTGACGACGCGCTCGGCGCCCACCGCCATCGCGGGACAGCCGTACTCGCTCACCCTCGCGGTCGAGGGCGGCGACGGCGACTACACCTGGCAGGCCACGAGCGGCGACCTGCCCGACGGCCTGTCCCTGCGCCCGGACGGCACCATCGAGGGAACGCCAGAACGCGTCGGCGAGGCCCGGCTCGACGTCCACGTCACCGACGGCTCCGGCCGCGTCTCGCCGGAGCGCGAGCTGATCCTCGCGGTGCGCCCCGCCGCCGAGGAGCCGACGGAGAGGATGCCGCTCCGGGTCCTCAGCCCGCTGGCGCTGCTCGACGACGCGGCGGAGGACGAGCCGTACCGCCACGCGTTCCGCACCGGTGCCGGCACGCCGCCGTACCGCTGGGAAAGCGGTGAGCTGCCGTCCGGGCTCCGGCTCTCGGCCGACGGCGTCCTGACCGGCCGCCCCGAGGACGGCGGCACCAGCGACTTCACGGTGACGGTGACGGACGCGGAGGGGGAGACGGCCCGTCAGGCGGTCCGCATGGAGGTGGCGGACGCGCCGCGCCCTCAGTGGCAGCAGTGGCTGCGCTGGGCCGTCATCGCCTTCGGCATCGTCGTCTGGGGCCGCTGGCTGCTCCTCGGGGGTGGCTTCGTCGGGCTCGTCAACCTGTTCACCGCCGGCGACCGGCGAAGGAGGTAGGAATGGCGCTGAAGAGCGGCATGGTGCTCTCCACCGGAGAGAAGGTGGTGGAGGTACGGCACGGCGGATTCGCCGAAGTGGGCGTGCTGGAGGACGAGTTCGAGGGGAGGAAGGTGATCAAGCGGCTCAAGGAGGAAGTGCTCAGGGAAGGCGGCGAAGACGTGGCCGAGGCGTTCTTCCGCGAGTGCAGGATCGTCGTCTCGAAACTACGCGAAAAGGCCCCGTACATCGCCGAGGGCCTGCTGGCCCTCCGTAACCTCGACGACCTCGGGCCGGTCCTCTTCGTCTCCTACGTGGACGGACCGGCGCTGCGGCGACTGATCCGCGACCGCCGCCAGTCGCTGAGCCAGGCGCTCCGGCTGGGCGACCAGATCGCCGAGGGCATCGCCTTCGCCCACGGTCGGGACGTCCGTCACCGGGACCTGAAGCCCAGCAACGTCCTCCTCACCAGGACCAACGAGATCCGGCTCATCGACTGGGGACTCTCCCGGGCGCACGACGTGATAGGCCTGACCGCCAGGGTGCCCGAATACCAGTCCCCGCAGCGCCGTGTCGACCCGGCCCTGGACGACCCGGCCGACGACGTGTACGCCGTCGGCGTCATCCTCTACGAGTGTCTGACCGGCGGCTACCCGCCCGAGGCGGCCGATCCGCCCCGGCTGCGCGCCGCGCTGGTCAGGGCCCATCCGCTCGCGCCCGCACCCGTACTCCAACTCCTCTGTCGCATGCTGGCGTTCCACCCCGAAGAACGCCCGTCCGCGGCCGAGGTGAAGAAGATGCTCAGCGATCCGGCCCTCCGAGCCGACGTGGCCGCGCGGGAGATCGAGAACCCCTTCTGCCGGGCCTGCTCCTTCGTCGCGGAGGCCGCGACCCGCACCCCCGACTGCCCGGTCTGCGGGGAGCCGATGTACGAACGGTACGCCGCTTCCCCGCGGGGAGGCATGGTCCGTGTGCCACCCGGTGTCTTCACCCACGGCCTCAGCCAGAACCAGGCGCGGCAGGCACTCATGGCAGCCGGCCTCAACCCCGATCCCCAGAACCTCGAACAGCTCGCTCCGCCGGACGACCCCCCGCGTGAGGTGTTCGTCCCCGGCTTCGACATCGACATCGCGCCGGTCACCAATCTCGCCTTCAAGGACTTCGTGGACGCCACCAACTACCCGACGCCCGAGGGCCTGCGCGACGCCTGCACCATGCGGCCCGACCACCCCGTGACCCACGTCACCTGGCGGGACGCGCTCTGCTACGCGCTCTGGTCGGGCAAGCGGCTCCCCCACCCCCTGGAACGGGAGAAGGCAGCGCGGGGCGACCGGGACAACCGGACCTACCCCTGGGGGGACACGTTCGAGTCGCGGCGCTGCAACCACGCGGCCTATCCCCCGAACTACTTCCCCACCACCTGCCCGGTCACCGCCTTCACCGAGGGGGACTCCGACGGCCGCTCGCCCTTCGGCGTGGCAGGGATGGCGGGCAACGTCAGCGAGTGGGTCTCCCACGGCCACGCATCGCACGGTCAGGGCCGCGACACCGAGATGCGGTCCGTCTGCGGCGGCGCGTGGAACGAACCCGTGGCGGTGTACGGAGCGGTGTCGATGCAGATCACGGCCGACATCAACTACAAGAGCGGCTCGGTGGGCTTCCGCTGCGCGGCGGACATCGTCTACCAGGAACGGAGGATCACGGAGAGCCCGCCCCAGGACAACGAGCGCTGAGACAAGACGAAGGCCCCGGCCGTGGATGGCGGCTGGGGCCTTCGGTCAGCCCGGTGAGAGCTGGCGGAGGATACGAGATTCGAACTCGTGAGGGTGTGAACCCAACACGCTTTCCAAGCGTGCGCCCTAGGCCTCTAGGCGAATCCTCCGTGGGGAACGATACAAGACTCCGGTGGATGGTCGCGAACCGTATGCGGGGGCGTGGGTGGGGGTGGGGATCGGGTAGGGTTGGCGGCAGCCCCTCACGCGGCGCTATCTCGCTGAACTCCCCCAGGGCCGGAAGGCAGCAAGGGTAGGTGAGCTCTGGCGGGTGCGTGGGGGGCGCTGTGCTGTCCGCCGGGTGTCAGTGGGGGCGGATATGGTCAAAGGCGTGTCCTCGCTCGCGCTGTACCGCCGCTACCGACCCGAGACCTACGCCGAGGTCATCGGGCAGGAGCACGTGACCGTCCCGTTGCAGCAGGCCCTGCGGAACAACAGGGTCAACCACGCGTACCTGTTCAGCGGCCCGCGTGGTTGTGGCAAGACGACCAGTGCGCGGATCCTCGCCCGGTGTCTCAACTGCGAGCGTGGGCCGACGCCCACGCCGTGCGGGGAGTGCCAGTCGTGCCGTGACCTCGCGCGGAACGGGCCGGGGTCGATCGACGTGATCGAGATCGACGCCGCCTCGCACGGTGGCGTGGACGACGCGCGTGAGCTGCGGGAGAAGGCGTTCTTCGGGCCGGCCGTCAGCCGGTTCAAGATCTACATCATCGACGAGGCGCACATGGTCACCCCGGCGGGGTTCAACGCCCTGCTGAAGGTGGTGGAGGAGCCGCCCGAGCACCTGAAGTTCATCTTCGCGACCACCGAGCCCGAGAAGGTCATCGGGACGATCAGGTCGCGCACGCACCACTATCCGTTCCGGCTGGTGCCGCCCGGCACGCTCCGTGACTACCTGCACGAGGTGTGTGAGCGCGAGGCGATCGCGGTGGAGAGCGCGGTGCTGCCGCTGGTGGTGCGGGCCGGGGCCGGTTCCGTGCGTGACTCGATGTCGGTGATGGACCAGCTGCTCGCGGGCGCCGGGGCGGACGGGGTCACGTACGAGATGGCCACGTCGCTGCTCGGGTTCACGGACGGGGCGCTGCTCGACGACATCGTGGAGGCCTTCCGGGCGGGGGACGGGGCCGCGGCGTTCGGGGTGGTGGACCGGGTCATCGAGGGGGGCCACGACCCCCGGCGGTTCGTGACGGACCTGCTGGAGCGGCTGCGGGACCTGCTGATCCTGGCGGCCGTGCCGGACGCGGCGGAGAAGGGGCTGATCGACGTTCCGGCGGACGTGCTGGAGCGGATGAGCGCGCAGGCGTCGGCGCTCGGTCCCGCGGAGCTGAGCCGGGCCGCCGACCTGGTGAACGGGGGGCTGACGGAGATGCGGGGGGCGACGTCACCGCGGCTGCAGTTGGAGTTGATCTGTGCCCGGGTGCTGCTGCCAGCGGCATACGGGGACGAGCGGTCGTTGCAGAGCCGGTTGGAGCGGCTGGAGCGGGGGGCGGTGTTCCAGCCGGGGCCGGGGCCGGCGGCGGGGGCGGGCCAGGGGCAGGTACGGGAGCAGGCCGCGGCGCCGGTGCCGGCTGCGCCGGCCCCCGTGGCGGTGCCCGAGCCGCCGCCCGTCGCGGCGCAGCCGCGGCCGCAGGCGGCGCCCGAGCCGCCCGCACCGGAGCCGGCTCCGGCGCCGAAGGCGGCCGGCGCCTGGCCAACGGCGAGCCGGCCCGCGGCCGCGCCGCAGCCAGCCCCGCAGGCGGCCCCACAGCCAGCCCCACAGGCCGGGGCCTGGCCGACGGCCCAGCCGGCCCAGCCGGCGCGGCCGGTACCGCAGGCCCAGCAGCCGCCGCAGGCCCCGCCCCCGCCCGTCGCCGGCGGAGGCGGTGGTGGGGACATCGGGCGGGTGCGGCAGATGTGGCCGGACATCCTGGACGCCGTGAAGGGGCGGCGCCGCTTCAGCTGGATCCTGCTCAGCCAGAACGCGCAGATCGCCGGCTTCGACGGGACCACGCTGCGGCTCGGCTTCGCCACCGCCGGCGCCCGCGACAGCTTCGTCAACAGCGGCAGCGAGGACGTGCTGCGGCAGGCGCTGAGCGAGGCGATGGGCGTGCAGTGGCGCATCGAGACCGTCATCGACCCGAGCGGGGGTGGCGGCGGTGGCGGTGGCGGTGGCGGGATGGGCGGCGGCGCGCCGTTCGCGCGGCCCGCCGCGCCGCAGCAGCCGCCGCAGGCCGCCCCGCCGCCCACGCCCTCGCCCATGCCCTCGCAGGGTGGCGCGCCGCAGCCGCCGCCCCCGCCCGAGCGGAGCGGGCCCCCGCAGCCGCCCCCGGTGGCGGCCGAGGACGACGTGGCGGCCGAGGACGACCCGGATCTCGACGACACGGCGCTCACCGGATACGAGCTGATCGTTCGGGAGCTGGGTGCGACCGTTATTGAGGAGTTTCGGCATGAGTAAGACCGACCGCCGCTGAGCCCGTAGGCTCAGGGGGGTCACAGGTAGTCGAGAGCCAGGAGTGAGACCGGCCGTGTTCCCCGGTGGTGGGGTCGACATGCAGCAGCTGCTGCAGCAGGCCCAGAAGATGCAGCAGGACCTCGCCGCGGCGCAGCAGGAGCTGGCCGAGACGCCGGTCGAGGGCTCCGCCGGTGGCGGCCTCGTCAAGGCCACGGTCACCGGCGCCGGCGAGCTGAAGAGCCTGGAGATCGATCCGCGCGCGGTGGACCCCGAGGACACCGAGACGCTGGCGGATCTCGTGGTCGCCGCCGTCCGCGACGCGAACAACGCGGCGCAGGAGCTGGCCAAGACCAAGCTCGGCCCGCTGGCCCAGGGCCTCGGCGGCGGTGGCCTTCCCGGGCTGCCGTTCTGAGCCTCGCTGGCCTATGGTGAGGCGGACCGAGGGAGAGGGCGGCACATTCCGTGTATGAGGGCGTGGTCCAGGACCTGATCGACGAGCTCGGCCGGCTGCCGGGTGTGGGCCCCAAGAGCGCCCAGCGGATCGCGTTCCACATCCTCCAGGCCGAGCCCACCGACGTCCGCCGGCTGGCCAACGCGCTGACCGAGGTCAAGGCGAAGGTCAGGTTCTGCGCCCTCTGCGGCAACGTCGCGCAGGAGGAGCACTGCCGGGTCTGCCAGGACCCGCGTCGGGACGCCACGGTGATCTGCGTGGTCGAGGAGCCCAAGGACGTGGTGGCGATCGAGCGCACCCGCGAGTTCCGTGGCCGCTACCACGTGCTGGGCGGCGCGATCAGCCCGATCGACGGCGTCGGCCCCGGCGACCTGCGGATCAGGGAGCTGCTCGCCCGCCTGGCCGACGGCACGGTCACGGAGCTGATCCTCGCCACCGACCCCAATCTGGAGGGCGAGGCGACCGCCACCTACCTGGCCAGGATGGTCAGCTCGCTCGGATTGCGGGTCACCCGGCTGGCCAGCGGGCTGCCGGTCGGGGGAGACTTGGAATATGCCGACGAGGTCACCCTGGGGCGCGCCTTCGAGGGGAGGCGGCTGCTCGATGTCTGAGGCCTCGACGTCTGAGGCAGGGAACGCGGGGAACGCTCGACACGGGCAGTCCGTTGGGTCCGTAGGGACAGCAGGGGAGGCGATCGCGTGACGTCCGAAGTGGTGCCGAGCGAAGAGGAGCTGGCGGCCTCCGGGCCCGACAGCTTCGCCGTGCAGATCGCCGACCAGGTCGAGAGCTTCATGGTGGCGGTCACGGAGGTCGCCAAGGGCGACGACCCGGACAGCGCCGTCCCCTATCTGCTGCTCCAGATCTCGCAGCTGCTGCTCGCCGGCGGCCGGCTCGGCGCGTACGAGGACATCGTCCCCGAGGAGCGCTACGAGCCCGACACGGGCCCCGACCCCGACATGGACGAGCTGCGGGAGCGCCTCGCCGCGCTGCTCGCGCCGATCGACGTGTACTCGGAGGTCTTCGACCCCTACGTGCCGCACAGCAAGCCGGTGCCCTCCCGCATCTCGGACGACCTCGCCGACATCATCAGCAACCTGCGGCACGGCATGGCGCACTACCGCGAGGGCCGGATCAGCGAGGCCCTGTGGTGGTGGCAGTTCTCCTACCTGTCGAACTGGGGCCCGACGGCCAGCGCCTCGCTGCGCGCACTGCAGTCGCTCGTCGCGCACGTCCGCCTCGACACCCCGCTCGCCGAGCTCGACGGCCTGGACACGGACAGCGGCGCCGAGGACGGCGACCTGGAGCGGCAGGCCGGCCGCGTGATGGAGGCCGAGATCGCGACCCCGCTGGGCCTGTCCCCCGAGCGCTGAGCGCTTCGCTGGATGTGCGGCGCCATGTCGTCGGTCGGACCCGCGCATCGTCGTGGCTGAGGGGCGCCCAGGCGGCCCCAGCCGCCCACTTCACGGGCCCGGCCTGGGCCCCGCCATGCCCGGCGACGGCTTCCGGTGGCGCCCACCCCGAAGGACAATGGGGGTGAGAGACGTCAAACGATCCTCCTGAGAGGGGTGAGCGTGATGACGACGATGACCCGGGACGAGACCCCCGTGGTGGTGTCCAACGAGGCGGGCGTCGAGGTCCGCAGCAAGCCGATCGGCGGCGATCTGGCCGTCAGCTACATCCGGCTCCCCGCGGGTACGGACATGTCGATCCCGCTGAAGGGACTGCCGGACGACCAGTGCCAGTGCCCGCACTGGGGCTTCCTGACCAAGGGCCGGATGAAGCTGCACACCGGGCACGGCGACGAGATCTACGAGGCCGGGCAGGCTTACTACTGGGCGCCCGGGCACGCCCCGGAGGCGCTCGAGGACAGCGAGCTGATGGAGTTCTCGCCGGCCGACGACTTCGCCGAGGTGCTCGACCACGTGAAGGAGCAGGTCGGCTGAGCGACCGGCGCGGCCGGCCGCTCAGTGGTCCACGGGCTCGCCGTCCAGCAGCCGCTGCCCGCGCAGCAGGAACCAGGCCGCGACGGCGGCGGTCAGCAGGACCGCGGCCCCCGCGCCGGCGGCGAGCGTCAGGCCGTCGACGAAGGACTGGCGGGCGACGTCCAGCAGTTCGGCGGCGGAGGCGGGCGGCAGCTGGGCGGCGGCCTCGACGGCTCCGCCCAGCGACTCGTGTGCCGCCTCCGGGGTGCCGGCCGGGCCGGTGAAGTCCCGGTAGACGCCGGTCACGAGGGAGCCGAGCAGCGCGATGCCGAGGGCCGCGCCGAGTTCGTACGCCGTCTCGGAGACGGCGGAGGCGGCGCCCGCCCGCTCCTTGGGGACGCTGGAGAGGATGACGTCGGCGGTGACGGTGAAGGAGAGCCCGGAGCCGAGGCCGACGACCAGCAGGGCGGCGCCGAGCAGCGGGTAGTCGGTGTGCTGGCCGATGACCGTGAGGGCGGCGAGCCCGAGGCCGACGGCGGCCAGGCCACCTGCGACGACGGCCCGCACGGAGAACCGCCGCGCCGCGCGACCGGCGAGCAGGCCGGCCGTCACCGCGCCGAGGGCGGCGGGCAGTTCGGCGAGTCCGGCTTCGAGGGGCCGCCGGTCCTGGACCAGTTGCAGGTACTGGGAGAGGAAGAAGACAAGACCTGACAGGCCGAGGATGGTCATCAGGTCGGCCATGACCGCGCCGCTGAAGCCGCGGCTGCGGAACAGCCGCATGTCGAGCAGCGGCGTCGGCAGGGTGTGCTGGCGCCGCACGAACGCGGCCAGGGCGGCGACGCCCAGCAGGCCGGCGGCGAGCGTGCCCCAGGCGAACCCGTGCGCGGCGGCCTCCTTGATCGCGTACACGATGCCGACCATGCCGACCAGCGACAGGGCGACGCTGACCAGGTCCCACGGCCCGGGGGCCGGGTTGCGGGACTCCGGCAGCAGCCTGGCGCCGACGAGCACGAGGACGGCCATCACCGGCACGTTGATCAGGAAGACCGAGCCCCACCAGAAGTGCTCCAGCAGGAAGCCGCCGGCGATCGGGCCGATCGCCATGCCCGCGGACGCGGCGGCACCCCAGACGCCGATGGCGACGCTGCGTTCGCGCGGGTCGTGGAAGAGGTTGCGGATGAGGGCGAGGGTGGCGGGCATCAGCGTCGCGCCGGCGACGCCCAGCAGGGCGCGGGCCACGATCATCAGCTCGGGCGTGGCCGCGTAGGCGTTGAGCACGGATATCGCGCCGAAGGCCGTGGCACCCAGGAGCAGGACGCGCTTGCGGCCCACGCGGTCGCCGAGGCTGCCCATGGAGATGAGCAGGCCGGCGATCACGAAGGAGTAGACGTCGCCGATCCACAGCAGTTGGGTGCCGGACGGGCCCAGGTCCTCGCTGAGGTAGGGGGTGGCGAGGCCGAGGACGGTCGCGTCGACTGCGACCAGCAGCACCGCCAGGACGAGGACGGCCAGCGCGAGCCAGCGGCCGGGGCGCCTGACCTCCCCGACGGTGTCGGCCGGCCTCGTGGTGGTGGTCATGGTTCCTCTCTCCGGATCGCGCCGCCGAGCAGCAGCTCGACGATCAGGTGGGTGAAGTCGTTGCGCGCCACCCGGCCGTCGCTCACGGCCCAGGCCGCGGAGCCGATCAGGCCGTAGAGCGCCTCGGTGAGCCAGACGGGGCTGAGGTCGACGCGGAACTCGCCGCTCTCCTGGCCGCGCCGGAACAGCGCGGCGAGCCGGGCGTCGACGCGGGCCCAGCCCGCGTTCTGCTCGGCGCCCTCGAAGAGCTGGTTCTCGGTGTAGAGGAAGGCGAGCAGGGCGGCGGCGGGCTCGATCGCGGCGACCAGGCGGCGCACCGCGTCGGCGGCCGTGCCCTGCTCGGGGCGGGCCGCCTCCAGGGCGGCCTCGCACTCGGCGATGCCGAGGGCCTCCAGGGCGCGGACGAGCGCGTCGCGCCCGGCGAAGTGCCGGTGCAGCGTCGCCCGACTGATCCCGGCGGCCTGGGCGACCTCGTCCATGGTCGCGGTGGACTTGCGGGACAGCAGCGCGGCGGCGGCCCGCAGTACGTGGTCACGATCGACAGCCATGAGACAAACGTAACTCATGTGAGACATGAACGTCTCACGCCGTCCGCCTCACCCCCGCGGGCTGAGCAGCAGCAGCGCGATGTCGTCGCCGCGGCCGCCCGTCTGGTGGGAGCGCAGCAGCGTCTCGGCCAGCTCGTCCATGCTGCGCTCCGGCTGCTCCGCGATCCGCCCGAAGTGGTCCGCGAGCGCGGCGGTGGCGTCGTCGAGGTGGATGCCGGGCCGCTCGATCAGGCCGTCGGTGAAGAGCAGCAGCACCGCGCCGGGCGGCAGCGGGATCTCGACGGCCGGGTAGTCGGCGCGCGGGTCGACGCCGAGGACGGGCCCCGGCGGCACGTCCACCTCGCTGATCCGCCCGTCGGGCAGCCGCAGCAGCGGCGGCGGGTGCCCGGCCGTGGCCAGCCGCGCGATCCGCCGGCGCAGGTCGAGGTGGACGTACAGGCAGCTGGTGAACAGGCCGGGGTCGAGGTCGTTGAGCAGCCGGTTGGTGCGGGTCAGCACCTCGGACGGCGCGGTGCCGGCCGCCGCGTGCACGGCCGTGCGCACCTGCCCCATCAGCGCGGCCGCCGTCACGTTGTGCCCCTGCACGTCGCCGATCGTCGCGCCCGCGCCGCCGTCGAGCTCGATCACGTCGTAGAAGTCGCCGCCGATCTCCATGCCCTTGGTGGCGGCGAGGTAGCGGGCCGCCACGTCGAGCCCGGGGATGCTGGGCAGGTCGCGCGGGAGCAGGTCCTTCTGGAGCCGGCGGGCGAGACGCTGGTTGGCGTCGAAGAGCCGGGCGCGCTCCAGGGCCTGCGCGACCACGCCGGCCAGCGAGGTCAGCAGCGTCCGCTCCTCGGCGGTGAAGTCGTGCGGCCGGTCGTAGAAGATCACCGCGCAGCCGGCCACCCGCCCCGAGGTGACCAGTGGCAGGAAGGCCCACGCCGCCGAGGCGGCCTTCGCCCGGCCGGGGCCGGCGACCTCCTCCTGCGCGTCGGGGATGTGCGGGAAGCGGCGGCGCATCTCGTCCGGTGAGGCGTAGTAGGTGGGGACGCCCTCGGACATGGCGGCGGCGGTGGGGCTGGTGCGGCTGGTGAGCGGCGTGCCGTCGAGCCGGTTGGCGATCTCCGGGGGGCAGCCGCGATGCCCCACGACCCGCAGCCGGTCGCCCTCCGTGACGCACAGGATCAGCCCCTGCGCGTCGAAGGCCGGCAGCAGCTGGTCGGCGACCAGACGCACCACGTCCGCCACGCCCGCCGCCTCGGTGAGCGTGACCGCGAGCCGCATCACCTGGTAGATCGCCCCGACCCTGGTCGGCCCAGCGGGCGGCGGCTCGCCCCGCCGCTCGGGCGGCTCCTCGGCCGGGGCCCTGGCCGGGCTCAGCCGGAGGCTGACGCCCCGATCGCCCGGGTGCAGCTCGAACCGCAGCCAGTGCCCGGTGGCCCGCCGGGCCGTGAACGAGGTCGGCTGGCGGCTGATCACCGCCGATCTGAAGCGGTCCTCGTACGACGGGTCGGCCAGCCAGGGCACCGCCTCCCACAGCCGCGCGCCGAGCAGCTCGGCCCCGTTGACGCCGAGCAGCGCGGCCCCGCGCTCGGTGACGAAGGCGACCCGGCCGTCGAGCGCGAGGGCGCAGGCACCCTCCGGCAGCCGCTCGGCGAAGTCGGTCGCGGCCAGTGCCTGCTCCGGCTCCGGCATCCGGGTCCGGGGCCGCTCGATGATCGTCGGCTCCTCCGGCAGGCGCACCGGGCAGCCGCGGCGGGCCGCGTCGCGCAGCAGCGGCCCGAGGCGGCGGCAGCCGGCCTCCAGCGGCTCACGCTCGTGCGGCGCGAGCTGCGAGGGGTGCGAGCCGGGCCAGAGCACCATCAGCACGCCCCAGCACTCCTCCTCCGCCGCCTCCGTCCCGTCGGTGGTGGTGATGGGCGCGTGCGCGACGGCGTACGAGTACGGCAGCGGCACGCTCACCCGGGGCCCGCGCCGGTCGTGCCGGCCGCTCTCCTGCCAGACCAGACGCCGCTCGTTGACCGCCCTGGTCAGCGGCACCGGCACGTCCAGGCCCACCCGCGACCAAGGCCCTGCGACGTCCATCGGGATGCCGCAGACCACGGAGAGCCGCAGCACGTGCTCGCCCGGGGCCAGCAGGAAGACGCCGCCGCCGTAGCCGCCGGCCTCCCGGATGACCCGGTGCAGGTGCGGGCTCAGCAGCGCCAGGTCGTCGTCAGGACCGGAGCCCGAGCCCGTTCCGCAGCCCATACCAGCACGGTACGACGAGGTCACGCGGCCGGCATGCGTTGGCCATGGCCGGCCGGGCTCTGGCCGGGGGAGGCGGACACGCGCTGGTTCCTCGACCGGGACGCGCTCACCGCCGAGATCGTCCCTGCCGCCATGTGACGCCGGCCGGGGAGGAAACCGGTGGCGACAGGGTTTCCTACTTCTTTGATAATCTGGCCTCATGAGCACGGAGCCATACCGCGTCGGCGAGGGGCCGGCGACGAGAGTGAGCCTCTCGCTTCCCGAGGGAACGGCCGAGGCGATCCGGCAGCGGGTGGGCAAGCGTGAGTTCTCCGCCTTCATCGCGGCGGCCGTCGAGCGTGAGCTGCGAGGTCGGATCCTGGACGAGTACCTGGCCGACTACGAGCGCCGCCGGGGGCCCGTCTCCGAGCAGGAGCAGGAGCGAGCGCGAGGGATCTTCGACGAGGTCTTCGCCGAGGAGGCCGGTGAGTGGCCCGCCGCAAGCTGAGCCATGAAGGCACCCTCGTGCTCGACTGCGAGGGGCTTTCCCGGTTCGTCAACGACCACGAACCGGTGGTCGCGCTCGTCACGGAGGCGCGCAGGCGGGGCATGGAGGTGGTGACCAGTGCCCTCACCATCATCGAGGCAACCCACCGTCGCACGGACCGGGCGCGGCTCGCCTGGGTGCTGTCCGGGACGCGGGTCGTCCACGTCGGTGACGCGGAGGCCAAGGCCGCCTCCGCGTTGCTCATGGACGCCGGGCTGCACGGGCACAAGTACGCCATCGACGCCGCCGTCGCCGAGATGGCCCTGCGCCAGCAGCGGCCGGTCGTGATGCTGACCTCCGACATCGACGACATGGTCAGGCTCTGCGGTGACCGGGTGCGGCTCGTCGCCGTCTAGCCCGCGCCCTGGCCCGGTCGGTGCGGCGCTGGCACCATGGCGTGACGGGGGGTGACGGAGCCGATGCCGGACGATGATCAGCCGGAGTTCCGACAGTGGGCCGAGGCACGTGACGGGGCGCGGATCTACCAGGCCGGGCGTGATCTGCACGTGGTGTACGTCGCGGACGTGCGCGCCGCCCGGCGCGCGGGCGCTTCCGGGGGCGGGACGGACGAGTGCCCCTATCCCGGGCTTGCCTCGTTCGAGGCGGACGACGCCCGCTGGTTCCACGGCCGGGACGGGCTGACGGCGGAGATCATGGTCCGCCTGGACCCCCGGCTGACCGTGGCCCCGCCGGGGCCGTTGGTCGTGGTCGCCCCGTCCGGTGCCGGCAAGTCGTCACTGCTGCGCGCCGGCGTCGCGCCGGCGCTGGCGCGCGCCGATCCCGACCGTCCGCGCCCCGAGATCACGCCCGGCGCTCATCCGCTCGCCGCCCTGCCCGAGACGGACGGTGCCCTGCTCGTCGACCAGCTCGAAGAGCTCTTCACCCTCTGCGAGGACGAGGCCGAGCGGCTCGCGTTCCTCGACCGGTTACACGAGCGCGCCCAGCGCGCACCGGTCGTCTGCGCGCTCCGTTCCGACTTCTTCGCCCGGGCCGCCGGCTACGCGGTGCTCCGCACCGCGCTGGAGACCCGGCAGGTCGTCGTCGGCCCGCTGAGTGAGGACGGCCTGCGCGACGCGATCACCCTGCCGGCCGCCGAGGCGGGCCTGACCGTCGAGCCCGGTTTGGTCGAACGGTTGCTGGACGAGCTCGGCCACGCCGAGGCCGGGCGACTCCCGCTCCTCGCCCACGCGTTGCGCGCCACCTGGCAGCAGCGCGAGGGCGACACCCTGACCGTGGACGGCTACCGCGCCACCGGCGGCATTCGCGCCGCCATCGCCACCACCGCCGAGACGACGTACGCGGCGCTCGACGAAGCGGCGCGCGCCGCCGCCCGCACGATGTTCCTGCGCCTCACCCGCATCGGTATCGACGGCGCCGAGGACACGCGGCGGCCGCTGCCGGCCACCGACCTCGACCCGGTGGCCCTCAAGGCGTTCACCGCCGCGCGATTGCTCAGCCGCGACGACGACACCGTCACCATCACCCACGAGGCGCTGCTGCGCGCCTGGCCGCGCCTCCGCGAGTGGATCGAGGCCGACCGCACCGACCAGCTGGTCCGTCAGCAGCTGGAGGAGGCCGCGACCGAGTGGGATCGGGCGGGCCGCGACCGCGACCTGCTGTGGACCGGCAACCGTCTCGGGGCGGCCGAGAAGTCGCCGGCTGACCGGCTGTCCGCGCTGGCCACGGCGTTCCGGACGGCTGCCCGCCGCCGCGCTCGGCGCGCGACGCGCCTCCGGCGTGGACTGACGGCGCTGCTCGCCACGCTGACCGTCTCCGCCCTCCTCGCCGCCTACCTCGCCAGCCAGGCGCGAAACGAGGCCGAGGACCAACGCGACACGGCCCGGTTACGCCAGATCACCGCCGTCGCCGAGGAGCTGCGCGACTCCGATCCATCGGTGGCCGCCCAGTTCGACCTCGCCGCCCACGCGATGCGCCCCGACGACCCGGGGGCCCGCGTCGGCCTGCTCAACGACACCAACCGTGTTCTGTCCACGCCCCTCACTGGGTTGGCCAACGTCGTTTTCAACGAGGCGGCCGGGGTGTTGGCCAGCCTCAGCGACGGCACCGTGCGACTGGTGGAACTCGGTGGTCCGTCAGGCGGGGAGCCGCCTCACGTGTCCCTGCCAGGTGATCCGCCCGACATCGCGACCATGGCGTTCACCCCGGACGGCACCAGGTTGGTCACCTCCCACGTGGACGGCACCCTGCGCCTGTGGGACATCGGCGACCCGGCCAGGCCCGAGCTACTGGGCGACCCCGCCGCCACGGAAAGCACGCCCGGCGGCGCGGTGTTCAGCCCGGACGGTGCGGCCTTCGTCGTCACCAGCCTGGAGGGGCCGATCCAGCTCTGGAGTGCCACCGGCCCGGACGGCCCGCTCGCGCTCGGCGAACCGCTGCCCAGCGACCCCACCGGCGTGGCGGAGGCCGAGTTCAGCCCGGACGGGAGCCTCCTCGCCACCTCGGGCCTGGCCGGTGCGGTGCAGGTGTGGGACGTGACCGATCCGGCCCGGGCCACCCTCGTGGGCGAGCCGCTCACCGGCGATGGTGCCATTGGTGTCGCCCGGTTCAGCCCGGACGGCACCACTCTCATGACGGGGGACGACGCGGGCGCGGTGCGGTTATGGGATATGGCGGACCCCGGCGACGCCCAGCCGATCGGCGCCCCCGTGACCGGCCACCCGTCCGCCGTGGTGTCGGCGGCCTTCTCGCCGGACGGCCGGACGCTCATCACCGGCGACGAGAGCGGCGGCCTGCGGATATGGGACGCCACATACGAGTTGTCCGCCCAGACACTCGGCCCCGAACCGATCCCCAGCGGCGGCGGCGTCGATCTGTCGGCCATCAGCCCGGACAGCCGCTTCCTGGCCACGGCTGGCGGTACGGACGCCGCGGTGCGGCTGTGGGACGTCAGCCGCGCCGGCGAAGCGGGACTCCTCGGTCCGCCGCTCGCCCACAACTTCATCATCGATTCGCTGGCGTGGACCGCCGACGGCCGAACCCTCGTCGTCGGCGACCGGGACGGTACCGTTCGACTGTGGCGCCTCCCCGCCACGCTGCTCACCGGTGCCTTCCTGGCCAGCCCTGGAATGGACCAGCCGGTCAGCCCGGACGGCAGGACACTCGCGATCCCCGCCTACGAGACGGTGCTCACGTGGGATATCGCGGATCCGAACCGCCCGGAGCCCTTCGCCCCGCCATGGCGAAGGCAGGACTGGGATCCGTGGTCCACGGCCTGGAGCCCGGACCAGGCGTCCCTGGCGACGCTCGAGAACGACGGGACACTCGAGCTGTGGGACCTCAGTGACCCCTCGCGTCCGGTGTCGCTGAGTCGCACGTCGATCGGCGACTACGGAGTTGTCGACCGCGTGATCTGGGCTCCGAACGGCGAGACACTGGCGGCGGTCAGCGCCGCCCAGAACGCGGTGCAGCTCTGGGACGTGCGGGACCGGGCCCGTCTCGTCCCCCGGGGCGATCCTCTGAACCCGCCGTCGGACGCGCGGTTGGTCGCCTTCACCCCCGACTCCCGAATCGTCGTCGTGGTCGGCGGCACCAATGCGGAATCCGCCGCGTACCTGTGGCGGGTCGACGGCGCCACTCCGCCGGACGGCCCGCTCGGAGTGGTAAGGGCGGTCGACGAGAACGGCATCAGCGCGGTCGCGTTCAGCGGGGACGGCCGGACGCTGATCACCGGCGGCGGGGACGGCACCGTGCGCCTGTGGAACGTGGCCGACCCGGCCAGGCCGGAAGCCTCCGGCGTGATGTCGGCCGGTCACCGGGACGGCGTTTCCCGGTTGGCGAGCAGTCCGACCGAGGGCGGTCTCCTCGCCAGCCTCGGTCTCGACGGGCGGCTTCAGCTCTGGGACATCAGCATCCCGGACCGGCCCCGACGGTTCGGCCAACCGTTCGGTGTCGCCGGCGAGTCGAGCATCTGGTTGGGTACCGGCCTGGCCTTCACCCCCGACGGCGACACGCTGGTCGCCACGATCGGCGACGTCCTCTGGATCTGGCACCTCGACCCGGACGTGAACCGGGCCACCATCTGCGAGGCCACCGCCGGCGCCCTCACCCGCGAGCTGTGGGAGCGGTATCTGCCCGATCTGCCCTACCGGCCGCCGTGCGGCGACGACGGTGGCGCGTGACGCCGCACGCGGCGCAGATATGCCATATTGCGGGCAAAGCCCCCACCGAAAGGCATGTCATGAAGCTCGCGGTCATCGGCGGCACCGGTCTCATCGGGTCGCGGGTCGTGAAGGATCTGGACGCCGCCGGCCACGAGGCGGTTCCGCACGGGAAGTCCACCGGCATCGACGTCATCAGCGGTCAGGGCGTGGACGAGGCCGTCGCCGGGGTCGACGTCGTGGTCAACCTCACCAACTCCCCGACCTTCGACGAGGCGTCCCTGGCCTTCTTCCGGACCTCGATGGACAACCTGCTGGCCGCAGCCCAGCGCGGCGGCGTCCGGCACTTCGTCGTGCTCTCCATCGTCGGCGTGGACCAGGTGCCCGAGCTGGACTACTACCGGGCCAAGGCCCTCCAGGAGGAGATCCTGACGTCGGGACCGATCCCGTATTCCATCGTCCGCGCGACGCAGTTCATGGAGTTCGTGGACGCGGTCATGTCCTGGACCGCCGAGGGCGAGACCGTCCGGCTGCCCGCGACGCCGATCCAGCCGATCGCCGCGAAGGACGTGGCCGCCGCCGTCGCCGAGGTGGCCGCCGGGGAGCCGCTGATGGGTGTCCGCAACGTCGGCGGGCCCGAGATCCTCCCGTTGGACGAGCTGGGTCGGATCACCCTCTCCCACCGGGCCGACGGCCGCACCGTCGTCACCGACCCCACCGCCGGCATGTTCGCCGCCGTCCGGGGGGACGTCCTCACCGACCCGAACGCGCGTCTCGCGCCGACCCGTTACACCGAATGGCTCAACTGAACCGGTGATGACCGGTAATGAACCGTCGCCCTCGGGACAAGTAATGGCGAGGTGAGGAGTCGAAGCATGACCCGGATTCTTGTCATCGACGGCGACGAACGGTTCCGGCAGGGGCTGGCCCGGCTGCTGCGCGCCGAGGGGTTCGAGGTGTCCGCCGCCGCCACCGGCCGGGACGGCGCCGAGCTGCTGGAACGCGACGGCGCCGACGTGGTGTTGCTCGACGCCGTGCTGCCGGACCTCTCAGGACTTGAGCTCTGCCGCCGGATCCGCGGCCGCTCGCAGGCCGCGGTGATCTTCGTCAGCGCGCGGGACAGCGAGATCGACCGCGTCGTCGGCCTGGAGGTCGGGGCCGACGACTACGTCGCCAAGCCGTTCTCCGCGCGCGAACTCGTCGCCCGCGTCCGCGCCGTGCTGCGCCGCCGCGACGAGTGGCACGCGGTCGACGACGACCCGATGGCGCTGGAGGCGGGACCGGTCAGGATCGACATCGAACGCCACCAGGTCGCCGTCGCCGGCCGCCAGGTCGGACTCCCCCTGCGGGAGTTCGACCTGCTGGCCTACCTGCTCCGCAACGCCGGCCGCGTCCTCACCCGCGGCCAGCTCATGGACCGCGTCTGGGGCGCCGACTACGTCGGCGACACCAAGACGCTCGACGTTCACGTCAAACGCCTCCGCGACAAGATCGAGCCGGACCCCGGCGCGCCACGCCACCTGCTGACGATCCGGGGCCTCGGCTACAAGTTCCAGCCGTGAGGGACCGCCCGCGCCGCACCTTCCCGATCACGGCTCGGCCGGGCAGGCGAGGTCACGCGCGGGGCGCTGCCCGGTGGTCAGGAACGTCGTGACCGCGTCGTTGGCGCAGGTGTTGGCGCCGAACGGGTAGACGCCGTGCCCGCCCTGGTCGGCCGTCACCATGACGGCCCGGTCCCCCAGCGCCCGCCGCATTTCCCGGGCGCCGGCCAGCGGCGTTCCCGGGTCGCGCTCGTTCTGCGCCATGAGCACGTTCGACGGGCCCCGGTCGCCGATCTCCAGCGGCGGTTCGAACCCCTCGGTCGGCCAGAACGCGCACGGCCCGATGTTGGCCGATGACCCGCCGATCATCGGGTACCGCTGCCGGTCGTGCGCGACGTTCCGCTGGTACTCCCGAACCGAGTCCGGCCAGCGCGAGTCGGCGCAGATCACATGGAGCCGGGCCGACATGACGTTGTCCATGTTCGGCACCGGCGGCAGCGGCGGCGGGGCCTGGCCCGCGTCGAACGCCTGCCATGCCTCGGCCAGCTCGGCCAGCTGCGCGTCGCTGTAGAGGCGGTCGAAGGTGAGCCCCCGGAACCACCATCCGTCCAGGCCGTCGATCGGCTCCTCGTCCAACCGCTCCGCGAGCTCGAAGAACGTCGCGGTCACCTCCTCGGGCGTGCTGCCGAGACCGTACTCGGGACGCGCTGCCGCGA